>NZ_JAVUPQ010000459.1:0-729 GCF_032029835.1 Escherichia sp. AM3
TGGTTAAAGCAAGCGATATTAATTTCTGTTTAACGACCGACACTTTTCATAGGTTGACATATTTCAGAATAAATTTTTGCATCTAATCAACGAGGAAAAAGGGGACAAAATGCACGCGTTGCAAAACCTATCCTGATGATTTGTATTGAATTATATGTTTTGCGAATTTTTTTTGATATTGATTTGGTGAATATTATTGATCCATTAATGTTAATAATTAATGCATTAAATATATAAATTAATTATTAAATAAGCACATTTAATCCATTTTGTAGATGATTGAGTATTCGCGGTAGTTATGATTAGATTGTTTTCGCAACAAAAACATTATGGATTATTATGCTGTGGTAAATGACTCATTCCACGGCAATGGATTCTGTTTTTATCAGAACCCGTATCTTTATGTTTTCCGAATTTTACTCATTTTGCTTTTTCTTATTTTATATGCATGATAAATCATATTCTTCAGGATTATTTCTCTGCATTCCAATAAGGGAAAGGGAGTTAAGTGTGACAGTGGAGTTAAGTATGCCAGAGGTACAAACAGATCATTCAGAGACGGCGGAGTTAAGCAAGCCACAGCTACGCATGGTCGATCTCAACTTATTAACCGTTTTCGATGCCGTGATGCAGGAGCAAAACATTACCCGTGCCGCTCATGTTCTGGGTATGTCGCAACCTGCGGTCAGTAACGCTGTTGCACGCCTGAAGGTGATGTTTAATGACGAG
>NZ_JAVUPQ010000460.1:0-725 GCF_032029835.1 Escherichia sp. AM3
GGGCTGAATATGGCTTCTGTCGCCGGTATGAATCTGCTGGCGGATGATGCCTGTGTGCCATTAACCACAATGGTCCAGGACGCTACTGCGCATTTAGATGTTGGTCAGCAGCGACTCAACCTGACGATCCCTCAGGCATTTATGAGTAATCGCGCGCGTGGTTATATTCCTCCTGAGTTATGGGATCCCGGTATTAATGCCGGATTGCTCAATTATAATTTCAGCGGAAATAGTGTACAGAATCGGATTGGGGGTAACAGCCATTATGCATATTTAAACCTACAGAGTGGGTTAAATATTGGTGCGTGGCGTTTACGCGACAATACCACCTGGAGTTATAACAGTAGCGACAGATCATCAGGTAGCAAAAATAAATGGCAGCATATCAATACCTGGCTTGAGCGAGACATAATACCGTTACGTTCCCGGCTGACGCTGGGTGATGGTTATACTCAGGGCGATATTTTCGATGGTATTAACTTTCGCGGCGCACAATTGGCCTCAGATGACAATATGTTACCCGATAGTCAAAGAGGATTTGCCCCGGTGATCCACGGTATTGCTCGTGGTACTGCACAGGTCACTATTAAACAAAATGGGTATGACATTTATAATAGTACGGTGCCACCGGGGCCTTTTACCATCAACGATATCTATGCCGCAGGTAATAGTGGTGACTTGCAGGTAACGATCAAAGAGGCTGACGGCAGCACGCAGATTTTTAC
>NZ_JAVUPQ010000461.1:0-723 GCF_032029835.1 Escherichia sp. AM3
AGCTTATGCTTATTACATGCAAAACGTCCCGTTTTGCATCTTTGTGCCTACGGCACACCGGTGATCTTTCCCTGATGAGGGATATATTAACTATTGAACATTAGCGCGAATTATTTAGTGCAAAAAATCAGCATCACGTGATGCTTTTCCTGCTATTAATAACCTCCTCTATTTAACTATATTTTTCATTGATGCAATTCGTAGATTTGAAGAAGTTCAACTGCCACATTTTTATTTTTACTATCGCAATTTTTATACCATACCCATGCTTCCGTATTTTTTACTTTTTTTAAATCATCCATACTAAAATCCCCACCAAAACCAGTAAAATACAATGTTTCCTCATTAAAAATAAAACTCACTGCCCCCCCCTCTTTTATTTTAATTTCCGCTTCATTTGTGTTCAAATCAACTTTTTTAATTACTCCATGTAAGTTGGGTTTTGATAGTTTTTCTACGCCACCATCAGGAGCAGGTAATATACATCGTTTAAGAACTTTAGCATTTGCACATCCAATAACCCAAATTAGAATGCACACTCCCATGTTAATCGCATTAACGTGTCTTAAAACGTTCATATCTAATTCTCTCTCCAGGATGCGAATACATCCAACTTGTCACTTTCTTACACAACTCATCTACATCTTCATTCTGTGCACGGGTACATCCCATAGTTGGTTTCCAGCCTTGTCGAGGAGCATAAGGATCGCGCAACGATGATCC
>NZ_JAVUPQ010000462.1:0-713 GCF_032029835.1 Escherichia sp. AM3
CCGACATGTATGTCAAAGGAGTAACTACCCGCAGGGTCTCGGATATCGTCGAAATTCTTTGTGGCACCGACGTCAGCTCGTCCCAGGTCAGCAGGCTGGCAAAGGAGCTCGATGAAGAGATTACGTCTTGGAAGGCGCAGCCTGTCGGACAGATTCAATACTTGGTACTTGATGCGACCTATGAATCGGTTCGCGTCGGTTCCCATGTGGTCAAGCAGGCGCTTCTAGTGGCTATTGGCGTTGATTACAGCGGGAATCGGCATATTCTTGACGCCGAAGTCGCGAACAGTGAGGCAGAGGTAAACTGGCGTTCCTTTCTCGAGGGTCTCGTACGACGAGGGATGCACGGCCTGCGAATGATCACCAGTGATGACCACTCAGGACTGCGCGCGGCAATCGATGCTGTCTTCCCTGGAATTCTGTGGCAACGCTGCCAGTTTCATCTGCAGCAGAATGCCCACTCCTACGTCACGAAAAAAGATGAGATCCCGCTGATAGCCGCTGATATTCGGAAGGTGTTCAATCGGAATATGTCAAGATAGTTTATGCCAGATTTTTGAGAGGTTTGCATCAAGCAGCCTTCGAAAGAGGACGGCATGACATTGAGACCGGCAAGGCGTCGTAGATACGCACTTTCCCAGTACGCCACCGTAAGGGGTTTTTCTCTTTGGCAGCAAGAATGGTTTGGTTTCTTTTTTCCTCGGCGCCGTAGG
>NZ_JAVUPQ010000463.1:0-712 GCF_032029835.1 Escherichia sp. AM3
CTCAGCCTCGCCAAAATTCAACGCTTTTTCACGCAGGATGGCCCAGTCATGGCGGGCATCAATTGTCTGTTGCGTATGGGCGTAGCTTTCCAGCACGCGTTGGTGGAAAGTTTCGCAGAGGGGAACTGGCAGAAAAAGTTGATGCCGGAGCTTATCAATAATAAGCCGGGAGAGAGTGGTAAAGTCGACAGGATAACTGCCTGATGCCGTGACCAGATGAGCAGGAAATGCAAAGCGGTGATGCTGGGTTGGGGAGAAATAAGCCACTCTGAAATGGAGCGACTTCTGTTCGTCCAGCGGGATAATCAATTCGTCTGGCGGGTATTCCGCCAGTTGCCAGTCTTTGGTTTCACGAATCAAGGCATTCAGGAAGCACTGCGCAGCCACATCTGTGGCGGATTTTTCAGAGGGCAGGATCATAATCAAACAGCTCCTACACAGTAAAATAATAACAATTATGTCAATAATGATTCTCATTATCAATGAGAAATGTTATTGTCAGAAAAATTAATTTTACAAATAAACACAATTAATACATGGTGTTGAAACATTACAATGTCATCTAAGATCGAAGATACGCCCCAAAAAACCCTGTCCTGCTGGCCACTGGCGTTCAGTGCCGGTCTTCTCGGTATCGGACAGAACGGTCTGCTGGTTGTACTCCCTGTTCTGGTCATACAGACAAATCTGAGTCTGTCTGTATGGGCTGCCC
>NZ_JAVUPQ010000464.1:0-710 GCF_032029835.1 Escherichia sp. AM3
CTATTACGCGGTACTGGATAAACATTTCACCACTGTAAGGAAAATAATTCTTATTTCGATTGTCCTTTTTACCCTTCTCGTTCGACTCATAGCTGAACACAACAAAAATGATGATGGGGAAGGTATGACGCCGTTACGCGTTTTTCGTAAAACAACACCTTTGGTTAACACCATTCGCCTGAGCCTGCTGCCGCTGGCCGGTCTCTCGTTTTCCGCTTTTGCTGCACAGGTTAATATCGCACCGGGATCGCTCGATAAAGCGCTCAATCAGTATGCCGCACACAGCGGATTTACCCTCTCGGTTGACGCCAGCCTGACGCGCGGCAAGCAGAGCAACGGCCTGCACGGCGATTACGACGTCGAGAGCGGCCTGCAACAACTGCTGGACGGCAGCGGACTGCAGGTAAAACCGCTGGGAAATAACAGCTGGACGCTGGAGCCCGCGCCCGCACCAAAAGAAGATGCCCTGACCGTGGTCGGCGACTGGCTGGGTGATGCGCGTGAAAACGACGTATTTGAACATGCTGGCGCGCGTGACGTGATCCGCCGTGAGGATTTCGCCAAAACCGGCGCAACCACCATGCGTGAGGTACTTAACCGCATCCCTGGCGTCAGCGCGCCGGAAAACAACGGCACCGGCAGCCACGACCTGGCGATGAACTTTGGCATCCGGGGCCTGAACCCGCGCCTCGCCAGCCGCTCGACCGTCC
>NZ_JAVUPQ010000465.1:0-709 GCF_032029835.1 Escherichia sp. AM3
TTCTAACTGGGGTTTTGATGCACTGAGAACCGGTAAGTAATACGCTGCTTTTCCCAGCTCCAGTCTGGCAAAAGCAGCAAAATCATCACTTTCACCTTTCCTCTGTGGGTTCTTAACAACCAGGAACTGGCGGGACAGCGGATCAATAGCTTTAATTTTGTCAAAATAAAGCTCCCTGACCTGCAAACCATCAACATATTCACTACGTTTGGCTTTCGGGTTTGCCAGATAGATATGAGTGGCGCATTGCTCACGAACCGCTGCCGCAATGGGTGATTTAATCAGTTCATCCGGTGACTGTGTGGCTACGACAAGCACCATATCGAGTTTGCGTCCGGTTTTCAGTTTGTTGTAAACCAAGTCCCTGAACGCTTCGTTATTGATCCATTGCCAGAACTCATCCATGTAGATAAGAAGCCTGCGACCATCGGCCAGCATGGTGACCCGATAGATGAGATAGAATGAAGCAGCACTGGCCAGCACCTTATTATCCAGGAACTCCGTTCCATCAATACCGAAAACATCCAGGTTATCGACATCAAACGTGTCTTCCCGATTGTCGAACACCCAGCCAAACTCTTCCCCCTGCGTCCACGGCTTAAGACGGGCTTTAAGTCCATGACGTTTGGTTTCAGTATCATCCGGCTCCTGGATACGAGGCCGGAGTTTACTGATAGGATAAGAGCGATCTGACCGTTGCATAAGACGT
>NZ_JAVUPQ010000466.1:0-706 GCF_032029835.1 Escherichia sp. AM3
ATTACCTCATACCCGAGAAGGACTTTGACAAACTCACACCGGCACTGCCACTGCCCGTATCTGCTGATTATCATGAGTACATTACCAGCCGTATGACCCTGCTTCAGTCCAGACTTGAAGAGGTCAATGCCATGGCTGCCCTTGGTGAACTGCCCGATGTGGAAATATCCGACAGGGGCGTAAAAGTCTCTCCGCTGGATAACTGCGTTCCGGCGCAGGTTTCACCGCTGGCAGAGCTGGTTTACAGCATGCTACCGCGACCTAAAATCACGGAACTTCTCGATGAGGTAAACAGCTGGACGACGTTTACCCGACATTTTTCGCATATAAAAAATGACATTGCCCGTCCCGATACCCGCTTGCTCCTCACCACCATTCTTGCGGATGGCATCAATCTTGGCCTGACCAAAATGGCAGAAGCCTGCCCCGGGAGCACCAAATCATCACTCGAAGATATTCAGGCATGGTACATCCGTGACGAAACCTATTCAGCCGCTCTTGCAGAGCTGGTAAATGCGCAGGGGAAAAGACCGTTGGCGGCATTTTGGGGAGACGGAACAACGTCATCATCAGATGGACAAAATTTCAGAACCGGCAGCTCAGGCCGCTACGCAGGGCAGGTTAACCCGAAATATGGGCACGAGCCTGGACGTCAGTTTTATACCCATATTTCGGATCAATACAGCCCGTTTTACACCTGCATAAT
>NZ_JAVUPQ010000467.1:0-696 GCF_032029835.1 Escherichia sp. AM3
CTGCTCATCGCCAACATGACGGAGCATGCGGGCAAATGGAAAGCCCTGGCCACTGATTACATTCATAATGCTGGGTTTATCGAGACCGTCATGAAGCACCAGGTCACGCTCGGTAAAATTTACCGCAGTGCCCTGCGTGAACGGGTTGAAGCGCTCGGTCATGAGGTAGAAGAAGTCGGTAAACATGGCATGTGGGAGATCAAGGGCGTTCCGGAAGACGTCAGGGACGAATATTCCTCCCGGGGCCGGGAAATTCAGGGGGCCGTGGGGGCTGAAGCCACGCTGCGCAGCCGGGATGTGGCCGCGAAAGACACCCGCAGGGCGAAAGTTGACCCTTCGCGTATGCGCCTGATGGAGCGCTGGCTGGGACAAATGAAGGAGAAGGGATTTGACCTGAAAGCGTATCAGGAGAGCGTGGTGCCGCGTGATGCAGGTCTTCGTGACACACCGCCTCAGCCGGAGCGAGGTCTTCAGGCAACGCCGGTTCATACCGGGCCTGAACAGGTAACTCCGCAGGCGTCGTTGAGGGCCGAAAAAAGTCCCGACACACCTGCTCAGTCCGCAGAACGGGAGAGCCTGTCCCGTCAGCCTGTAGTAAAACCGGCTGACTCCCTGCGTCAGCCGGCACCGGCCGGACCCTGAAAAACGCCGCTGGCCAGGAGCTTGCCCGCAGCGCAGCCGGACACGGAAATGGCC
>NZ_JAVUPQ010000468.1:0-694 GCF_032029835.1 Escherichia sp. AM3
GGTGGAGCTGCATGACAAAGTCATCGGGCATTATCTGAACATAAAACACTATCAATAAGTTGGAGTCATTACCTGCCCACTGAAGAAACTCAGAATATCCAACTTCCAGACTTTACCAATTCAGCGTATCTGGCGCAAAATAATAAACGCAGCCAGTATCTTCCCCAAGATCGCCACCATTAAGAGCAAAAATTCCCCCTGCGACATCGTCAGCGATGGGTAAAGCCCGCACGCCTGCGAATTCAGGGCGTTGTGTCCAACTTACTGGATCTCGTGGCAACCGGGGGTGACCAGATCCTGCTATGCGTAACCAACCATTATCAATCAGCAGACCTCCGGAGCCATAGACAAGCGCACCCATTGGTGATTTTGTTGTCACCTGTAATTGATAAAGTGCGGTTTCGGCTAAATCTTTATTAACCGGTAAGAGTTCGGTATGGTTTGTGGCGTCTTTTAACCAGTTCTGGATTATTGGCCAGGCTGAATCTTCAGTATTTACTAACTGATTCATTTCACGCATCGCTACTTGCTCCTTGTGTGCTACGGTGTCATTTATGATGAGGAATTGTATGGAACATTTTTTAAATATTAAGTTCCTTATATTTGAATAAAAAATGACTTTGGTGATGCTGCCAACTTACTGATTTAGTGTATGATGGTGTTTTTGAGGTGCTCCAGTGGCTTCTGTTTCTAT
>NZ_JAVUPQ010000469.1:0-686 GCF_032029835.1 Escherichia sp. AM3
GAATAATGCACCATCAGGGCACCCAGCTTCGCCGACTCTTCCGCCAGCACCGCCACCCCTTTGTCGTTCAGCAGGTCGGAGAGCTCCCGCTCGCTTTCTGCCTTGTCCACTGCCGTGTGCGCGGCGGCATTCACCACAACGTCGGGGCGGACGGTACGCACGGTCTGCGCGATGCCTTCCAGATTCGTCAGGTCGCCGCACAGCTCTTTGTCAAAATAGTCCACCGCGATCACGTCGCCGAGGGTGGACAGTGAACGCTGCAGCTCCCAGCCCACCTGGCCATTCTTGCCAATCAGTAAAATCTTCATTCTCTGTATCCTGTGGTTGACGGAGAGGGCATTAACGCTCGTTCAGCAGGCGCTTCAGATAAGCACCGTACTCGGTTTTCTTCAGGCGTTCCGCCTGAGCCGCCACACCTTCCGCCGACAGCCACTGATTGCGGTAACCAATCTCTTCCAGGCAGGCTACCTTCATCCCCTGGCGCTTCTCAATGGTGTGAATAAACTGTGATGCGTCCATCAGGCTGTCGTGGGTGCCCGTGTCCAGCCAGGCAAAACCGCGCCCCAGCAGCTCAACATGCAGATCACCTTGCTCCAGATACATCTGATTCAGGGTGGTGATCTCCAGCTCACCGCGCTCAGAAGGCTTCACGTCCTTCGCCATCTCCACCACGTTGTTGTCGTAGA
>NZ_JAVUPQ010000470.1:0-685 GCF_032029835.1 Escherichia sp. AM3
ATTATCTGTGACAAATCCGACGAAGAGGCCGTCAAACTGGCATGGAGTCGTGCTATTTCATCGGCAATGCGACTTGACCCCGATGCCATCATGGAAGGGGAAATGCGCGATCTTGTCTCGATGATGTCAACCACCTACGCGGCTCAGACCGGTCACATCGTTCTGACGACATTACATACAAACTCAGCTCTGGGTATACCGGAGCGAATGATTACGATGGGTATGAATGCCGATCTTATTTGTGATGCGCAATTACTGATTGGGATGATAAGCCAGCGCCTTGTACCAACGCTGTGTCCCTCCTGCCGTATTCCATGGGAAAAGCGAGTACCTGAACTTAGCGAAGACGACCGCGCTTACCTTGAGCGGCACTGCAATAAAGATTCACTCTGCAGTACAGATAATATCTGGTTCCGAAATCCTCACGGATGCTCCGACTGTAATCACGACGTAATTATTAACGGCAGAAAGCGCGGTGAAATAGGTAAAGGCCTCACCGGCAGGACCGTAATTGCTGAAGTGATAGAACCTGATAATCGCTTATTTCAGATTCTGAAAACACGCGGCAAAGTTGCAGCACGTAAATACTGGCTTGAAAACATGCATGGCATCAGTCGTGTGGAGCATCTGCTTCGCCGTATCAATGAAGGCCTGGTGGACCCTCTTGAAGCCGACAGAATCATCC
>NZ_JAVUPQ010000471.1:0-685 GCF_032029835.1 Escherichia sp. AM3
TAAACGGTGAGGAACGGATTCTGTTTGGCATGGCAGGCACTGCGCGTCAGTGTGAAGAGTTCCACCATGAGGATGATTATCAGCTTTGCAGCACCATTGATAACGAGCAAGCCATCATCTTAAAACCGGGAATGTTCGCCGTGTTTATGCCAGGTGAACCGCATAAACCAGGATGCGTTGTCGGCGAGCCTGGAGAGATTAAAAAGGTTGTGGTGAAGGTTAAGGCTGATTTAATGGCTTAAAACTTAGTTCGTTTTAAAGATTCTGCAGACACTGTCTGCAGAATTCGAAACCGCTGAAATTAACGGCGTCTATAGCCTTCCTCTAGCACCGCCTGTGTTCGAACGAGTTCATCTGCGAGTCGTTTCTCATCAGGTAGTTGCATCTTATATTCGCTTGCCAGAACGGTGTTAGGCAAACCTGCCAGAGCATAATGCGCTTCTCCGGCTCCTTTCTCTGCACAGAGAACCAGACCGATGGGCGGATTTTCATCCGGTAGCGTCCAGTGCTCTTTGGCGTAGTTGAGATACATATTCATCTGTCCGGCATCGCTATAGCTGAATTTGCCCACTTTTAGATCGACGATTAGCAGGCAGCGTAAACGGCGGTGGAAAAACAGCAGATCGACACGAAACCAGTTGTCATCAATGCGTAACCTTCGCTGCCGACCAACAAAGGCAAAATC
>NZ_JAVUPQ010000472.1:0-681 GCF_032029835.1 Escherichia sp. AM3
GTTACGACCTGACCATCAGCGGCCAACATCGCCGTCTGAGTTCTAACGACGCTATTGAACTGGTTAGTCATCCGGTACGTCGCCTGATTGCCCGTCGGGCAGCACGCGAACTGGTAGCTGGCGCTTCAACCAACTTTGGCTTTGGTATTCCCGGCGGCATTCCAGGAGTAGCGCTGCGCGAAGGCGTTCCTTACCAAAGTTTATGGCTGAGCGTCGAGCAAGGCGTACATAACGGCATGATGCTGGATGATGCGTTTTTCGGCTGAGCCCGCAACGCCGATGCCATTATTCCATCACTCGATCAATTTGAGTTCTACAGTGGCGGAGGGATCGATATCACCTTCCTCGGCATGGGAGAGATGGATCAGTACGGTAACGTCAACGTCTCCCATCTCAATGGCAATCTGATTGGCCCCGGCGGATTTCTCGAAATTGCGCAAAATGCCCGTAAAGTGGTGTTCTGCGGCACGTTCGACGCTAAAGGCAGCAAGATCGATATAACACCAGATGGCTTGCATATCGCCCAGTCAGGTCAAATCCCTAAACTGGTTACCAAGGTGGAAAAAATCACTTTTAGCGCCGCCTACGCACAGCAAAGTGGTCAGGAAGTGTTGTATATCACTGAACGCGCAGTATTCCAGTTAACGGCAGAAGGCGTTGAATTAATTGAAATCGCGCCGG
>NZ_JAVUPQ010000473.1:0-677 GCF_032029835.1 Escherichia sp. AM3
GATTTATACTGGGATAAAAAGCAGTAAAGGTATCCGGCTTCCGGCCACGAAGAAATCACTTCCGGAAATTAACAGCGTGCAGAACAATTAATCTTACAGACATTGTCAGATACCGGTTATGCCGCAAAAGCGGCATGGAAGGCCACACACAAAAATATCATATGAGTGACAATACTGACTGGCCGAAGCCCCGCGAAGCGGGAACCCATCTTATATATACCCGGTAACTGTGCAGCCTCCTGCCAGACCATTTTTCGCGGGCACAATATTTACAGACAACCGGAAATCCGGTTGATGAAATTGAGGTATATCAGACGACACAGCAATGCCGAAAAATGATAATATAAGTAAAGCCCCGAAAATTTTTTCGGGGCTTTACTTATATTATCATGACTTCCACTTTCTGAACTGTTCGGCAATCACCCATAACGCCTTGTTGATTCTTATATCACCATCAATACCTGTAATGGCTCTTGTCCTGGTATTTTTCCCGGAGGCACTTCGCCCCGATAATCCACCTTTTATCATATTCTCCTGAACCCGCTGCCAGGTTGTCCAGAGATCGTTCTGTTTGTCTTCCCGACGACGGGGAGTAATTATCTGTTCAGGTGTCACTGGCGTTTTATTTTCATCTTCATACCTGACCATCAGTGCAGCTCTGCCAAATAAATGTTTCT
>NZ_JAVUPQ010000474.1:0-677 GCF_032029835.1 Escherichia sp. AM3
CCCGGACTTTGGTCGGCAGGTTATAAATGACGAAACAAAAACTGATCTGGTCCTTAATACCATTGAGGGGGCTATTGCCAGTCTGGGGGAGCAAGTAGTCAATGAGCTCGGTGATTTTCATCATGTGAATCGTGTTTATGTTGTCGGTGGTGGGGCCCCGTTGATCTATGATTCGATAAAAACGGCATGGCACCATCTTGGGCAAAAAGTAGTGATGATGGAGTCGCCACAGACAGCACTGGTTGAAGCTATCGCGGCTTTCAAAGAGGAGTAATATTGTGGACGATGAACGGAAAAGGAAAAAATTCACACTTTATCTGCATCCGGAAAAAGCTGCAGACTTTCAAACATTGGAAGCGATAGAGTCCGTTCCGCGTTCTGAGCGTGGTGAGCTGTTCCGGAATGCATTTATTTCTGGAATGGCGTTACACCAACTTGATCCTCGCCTGCCTGTATTGCTGACTGCCATTTTGAGCGAGGAGTTTTCAGCAGATCAGGTTGTAACCTTACTCAGTCAGACGACAGGATGGAAGCCTTCTCAGGCCGATATCAGAGCTGTGTTGACTGAACTCGGTGCTTTTCAATCTGCTGAAAAAATGCCTCCTTCTGCTACTGATTCGGTGCAGGAGGCAATGAATGATGTGCGCCTTAAAATGCAAAAATTATTCTGATATATC
>NZ_JAVUPQ010000475.1:0-666 GCF_032029835.1 Escherichia sp. AM3
GCATGATGTGAACCACCACTGTTTAAAGCCACATATCGGTCAATCCAAGAGTAATATTTAACATTAATAGGATCGCGAGGCTTGAAACCTTCATGCTCAATGTGCCATATATTATCCTCCCAGTCTGAAATATTTTCAGCTTTCAGATTTTCGGCAGGATACATCCCCTCTCCCCACGAATAAAGATCTTTGAACCAACTACCATTTATTACCTTGCTCCATCCACAACCGAAACTTTTCGAGTCAGTCAGAGATTGTATTTTGTTAAAATCGAAGTCCAGAGAGTGTTTCTTATCTGTAGTTATTAAGTTGCTCAGAATTTCAGCCAGATCCCTGTCAATATATCTCAGTGAGTATTCGCTAAATATATTTTCAAGCTGCAATATGGTGTCTGCATCTGCTGTAGGTTTAAATAACTTAATATCAGCAAGATTTTTAAACGTTGCTGTGGTCAGTTTATGGTGATCTGTCAACCTGTAGAGGTTACAGATCAATTCGGTTAAATATCTCATAGATTTTCATCCATGCTTCTATGGTTAGAATTTTGCAGACTCAAGCAACCAGTGATTCTTTATGTTTTCATCCTGGCTGTTGTACATCGCCAGCGCCGCTTTGAGAACGGTTGTTTTGCTCTGCCCTGTTCTGATAGCTTCAGCTTCCAGTATG
>NZ_JAVUPQ010000476.1:0-665 GCF_032029835.1 Escherichia sp. AM3
TTGGACTACATTAGGTTGGTTGGAATTAAGGCAGAGATATAAAAGATCCATTGTTGGACCGTTTTGGATTACATTAAGTATGGCGGTCCTTATTATTGCTTTAGGGGTAATTTATGGAGAACTATTTAAATTAGAAGTTAAAGAGTATCTCCCGATGCTAGCAGTTGGTTTGGTGTTCTGGAACTTTATTAGTGGCGTTATAAATGAAGGGTGTGTAACTTTCATATCGTCCAGCTCTTTTATAAGTCAGTTACCAACTAAAAAATTCATATACATTATGCAAATGTTATGGCGAAATTTTATGATGCTTTGCCATAATATAGTAATAGTGATTGGTGTGTTGATTATATTCAACGTCTTTTCGTTGAAGAATTTCCCGCTTTTTATACTTGGATTTATGATCGTAGTTGTTAATGGATTGCAACTTTATTTGCAGTAATTTCTGTACGTTTTAGAGATTTTCCGCAAATGGTCATGAGTTTTATGCAGGTTGTCTTTTATATAACGCCGATATTATTTTCTGGAACAATGTTGGCTAAATATAGCTTGCTGCTGAAGTTAAACCCATTTGCTTGGTTTATCGAGATTATTCGCTCGCCTTTAGTAGGGAAAATGCCCGAGTTATACTGCTATTATAATTCTATTATCCTTGCATGCGTAGGAAC
>NZ_JAVUPQ010000477.1:0-665 GCF_032029835.1 Escherichia sp. AM3
ATATTATTCCTCATAACTAAAAAAGGGGCTTAATGCCCCTTTTTATCTATAACACGGTAAGTAACCCTGTTTCCTGTGTAAATAAACGCGCTAACTGATCACAATAGATATTATCGAATCTTGAAATATCTTTAACTTCAGCACCACGTACACGAGAAAATTTCACCTGGTACGTATCAGTAAAATCCAGTTTAATTTTTACTAAGTTGATGCCTTTCATTGCAAAATTTGACGGCAAACGGAAAGTTAACCCACACTCACCGTTTTCATCAAAGTAAGAAAAACTTTTAGCACCAGTCATAACAATAAAACGATTACCACCAAGTTGACGTAAAATCTCTGTGGCTACAGATTTAGCGTAGTTTTGCATTTTTAACCTCCCGCCCAGCTTGGGCTCTGGATGAAAGAGAACCTGTTTCCCTTTCCTGTGTTTTATTATACCTGCATTTGCAGGTATGGCAAGTTATTTTTTTACCAGCCTGTAAGACGGATGCATATTTGCTAATAACAATAAATACTGATATTCACCAATAGATAAAGAACGACTGGCCTTACCTGCACTTTCTTTCATCTGCCAGGAATTCAGTTGATAACCAAAAATATCAGCAGCTTCTTTAAGAGTAAGACCTGCCGCAACCCGCGCATTCTTTACTTCTTCAGGTGTA
>NZ_JAVUPQ010000478.1:0-663 GCF_032029835.1 Escherichia sp. AM3
GTGCTTATGAACGTGGTCAGCGTTATGCAAGCCGATTGCAGAATGAATTTGCTGGAAATATTTCTGCGCTGGCTGATGCAGAAAATATTTCACGTAAGATTATTACCCGCTGTATCAACACAGCTAAACTGCCTAAATCAGTTGTTGCTCTTTTTTCTCATCCCGGTGAACTATCTGCCCGGTCAGGTGATGCACTTCAAAGAGCTTTTACAGATAAAGAAGAATTACTTAAGCAGCAGGCATCTAACCTTCACGAGCAGAAAAAAGCAGGAGTGATATTTGAAGCTGAAGAAGTCATCACTCTTTTAACGTCTGTGCTTAAAACGTCATCTGCCTCAAGAACTAGCTTAAGCTCACGACATCAGTTTGCTCCTGGAGCGACAGTGTTGTACAAGGGCGATAAAATGGTGTTAAACCTAGATAGATCTCGTATTCCAACTGAGTGTATAGAGAGAATTGAAGCCATTCTTAAGGAACTTGAAAAAGCGGCACTTTGATGCGGCACGTTTTAGTCTACATTTATCTGTCTTTACTTAATTTCCTTTAGCACAGGCTAGAAAACATAACTAACTGGCCTGAATATTATATCTGGGACCACGGTCCCAGTTGTATTGTCGGTCTGATAATCAGTCTGGGACCACGGTCCCACTCATATTGTCGGTC
>NZ_JAVUPQ010000479.1:0-662 GCF_032029835.1 Escherichia sp. AM3
TGACACCGCAGCAAGGCTGAGATTAACTGGCCCGGTCCCAACACCAATAAAATCGACACTTTTTTTCATGATTCATATTCCTGAGTTACCAGCCACAGCGGATTTTGCAGATCCTCAAGGTAATTCGGCAGCATGCGGCTGCCGCCATCCAGATCAGGCCAGGTCAGTTTTACCGGGTTCAGCACCACGCGAATGATTTGTGGCCTGAAAAGTGAGAAAAGCGCAAAACGCTCTGACATTTGTGGATGTTTTTTCATGTAATCACTCAACACTGCTGCCAGCAGTTGATAAAATCGCCTTTCAGGTACGCCAAGACGAACCATCAGTGGCGAAATAAAACGCAGTACTGTCACGAAGTGACCCGTCTGCAAATCATGGATTAAGTAGTCCGCACTCAGGCGGGATGTAACATCACGAACCTCCTGAGGCAAAGAGTCCATTTCGGGGAACTCTTCTTTCACCAGTCGCATATCGCCCTGGAAGTCTTTCAGCAGAACACGCTGTGGAACCCCCTCTTTCATGGCGAGAGTTATATTTTGTCCATGTGCAATAAGCGCGACACCGTAGCGGCAAAGCAGGTGATACAGAGGAACCACGACCACCCGGAACAGTTGCGTAAGCCAGGTTTCAGCGTCCAGCCCGGAGCGGTCTATATATGCGCC
>NZ_JAVUPQ010000480.1:0-660 GCF_032029835.1 Escherichia sp. AM3
CTGAAATATATTCAGGTGTAAAATACTCATCAGCAAAAGCAGCCTCATCCAGTGCGTTAAAATTATTACGCCGGGAGACCCAGTTTATTTCCGCCGCTTCTCCCCATTCCCCGCGTAATGCATTAAGGAACAGGTCTGCACCACTCTGTCCTCCACCAACCACGGTTATCCGTTTTCCACTAAGGTCCGGCCGACGAAGATTCATTTCACTGGCATGGAAACAGGATTGTGTCATATGCTTCACACAGGGTGGTAAATAAGGTTGTTTTCCTGTACCAAGGCAGATATTGCGGGCAAAATATTCTCCCTGGCTGGGTTGCACCAGAAACAATCGACGGTGTTTATCGAAATCAATGTTTTCAACGGTATGACTGAAATACAGGTTATTCATATCTTCAGCAGCCCAGCGGAGGTAGTCAGAAAACTCTTCACGGGATACTGTACGTAGTCTGCTTGTAAGGAAGCGATAGAACTTTTTGTGCTTCACCAGATAGTTAACAAAACTGTAGGGATTTGTAGGTGCAACAGCACTGACCAGATCTTTCAGAAAGACGGTCTGCATATGACAATCCGGTACCAGCATACCCGGATGCCAGGAAAAATGAGGATGTTCATCAAAGAAGAGACAGTCCAGTTCTTCGATCTGATGTGACAACGCAG
>NZ_JAVUPQ010000481.1:0-650 GCF_032029835.1 Escherichia sp. AM3
TTTTTTTTTTTTTTTTTTTTGGGGTTTGTTTGGTTCGATTTTTTTTTTTGTTTTTCTGTTTTCCTTATTTAAACTTGTTTTTTTGTTTTATACAAAAAATATTTTTAATGATTTCATAATCGACTCTGTAGCTTAAAACAAACAACTATCAAATATCTTGAAGGGTGAAACAATGGAAAGCTTAATATTTTTCTTAGTATTTATGATCGCTTCCTTTTTTAACACTGCAACAAGAAAAACAAAACGAAGGGGAAGCAATGAGCAAGAAAAAAGGCAAGAAAAACGTAATAACAACTATTGGCGAAGCATGTGATCAGTATGCGTTAAACAATCCTCGCAAATATAATTATGAGCATGATGCACAACCAGGCGAGGAATTGATCTTTATACTTGAAGAACCAAGCCCAGAATTAACAGACGAAGAATTATCACTCATTCAAAGTATGGACGGTGTTTACTTTAATCCGCGCCCACGCAAAACAACGGTTATAGATTCCAGTCTTCTGAAAAGATGGCAGTGTTTGGGTTTTCAGGATATGCACCACTTTAGGGGGTATATGGCTCTTAACAGTCTTAAATATGCAGGGGTGAGAGAAACCGAATTACTTCTGCTTGATAAAATAAAAATAGAAGATTAAAATATTTTTATT
>NZ_JAVUPQ010000482.1:0-649 GCF_032029835.1 Escherichia sp. AM3
CAGGTGACCATTGAGCAGTCACAAAAGCCGATGGTGCTTATCGGCGGCTGTACCGGTAACGGTAAAACGCTGCTGGTTAAGCAGCATGCGCAGGGCATCGATCTGGAAGGGCTGGCGCACCATCGCGGCTCGTCGTTTGGTCGCACGCTCACCCCGCAGCTTTCTCAGGCGAGCTTCGAGAATCACCTTGCCGTCGAACTGCTAAAAAAAGACGCCGCGCGCTGGGTGCTGGAAGACGAGGGCCGGATGATTGGCTCTAACCACCTGCCGGAGTGCCTGCGCGACCGCATGGCTGAAGCGCCTGTCGTGGTGGTTGAAGATCCGTTTGAGAACCGTCTTGAACGCCTGCGCGAAGAGTATTTCGACCACATGTGGGCCGACTTTTCTGCCGCCTGCGGTGAAGAGGCGGGCTGGAAAGCGTACAGCGAATATCTGCATCACGGCCTGTACGCCATTCGTCGCCGTCTGGGGCTGCAACGCTTTGCGGAATTTACCGCCCTGCTGGATGCCGCGCTTGTCGAGCAACAGCGTACTGGCAGCACTGACGCGCACTTCAGCTGGCTTGTGCCGTTGCTGAAGGACTATTACGACCCGATGTACGGCTATCAGCTGGAGAAAATGGCGGAGAAGATTGTGTATCGCGGGACGT
>NZ_JAVUPQ010000483.1:0-648 GCF_032029835.1 Escherichia sp. AM3
GTTCTGGACATTCCAGTATCCTGTCCGTATGCGTCTGGTCGGCCAGACAACCAGCAAGCCAGAACAGTCTTTTGTTTTCGAAATCACCATCCAGCGTGTTGACCCCAGACTGAAACCATCCGGTATGGAAATCCGGCAGATGATCTCCCGTAACGCCGGACCGAACTCCTGAGATAAGTAATATGCAATCACGTTATTTACTGAGCACACTGCTCCTGGTGTGCAGCGCCGCCACGTCTGCAGATAACGCAGGATGGCAGAACGCACGCACACCACAAACGACAAATTCTGCCAGCGATCACGTTCAGAACGCCTCCCAAAACACCGGAGGTGTTCCGGCAACACTGGTAAAAGGTGAGCTGCCTGCCCCCGGGCAGGCCAGCCCGCTGGTACAGGATGCGGCAAGGCTTGATTCTGAGCTCTCCGCCGATGAGATTCGCTCACTACGCAGTCTCATGGCGGATAACGAGCGGGCCATCAATGCGCCCATCACCAGTGTTGTACCCCGTATCAGCTCTCTGACAGTTAATCTGTCCCCCGGTGCCAGCCTTCCTCTTGTTCGCACAGCCATGAACAACCTGAGCGTGGTGACATTTACCGATATCAACGGTTCACCATGGCCACAATCCGATCCTCCTTATAACGCGG
>NZ_JAVUPQ010000484.1:0-648 GCF_032029835.1 Escherichia sp. AM3
CACTGGTTCCTCTCAGCACAGAGCAACAGGCCGCATGGCGGGCGGTGGCGGAGACCGAAAAACGCCGCCATCAGGGTAACACGCTGGCTGAATATCCGTATGCGGGGGCGTTTTTCCGCTGTCTGAACGGAAGCCGCAGGATATCGCTGTCTGACCTGCGATTTTTCCTGCCGTCCCTGACCGCAGTAGAACTGCACGGCAACCGTCTTCAGTGGCTGTATGCCATCGATGTGCTGATTGAAACACAGGGCGAGGTTTGCCTCCTTCCCCTTCCAGGCGATGCAGCAGAACGCTTGTTCCCGTCGGTGCGGTTTCGTGTCAGGGAACGCAGTCGCCATAAATCCGCGCTGGTCATGCAGAAGTACAGCCGCCAGCAGGCGAGGGAGGCAGAGCAGAAAGCCCGTGCGTACCAGGCGCTGGTCGCTCAGGCTGAAATCGAACTGGCATTCCATTCGCCGGAAACAGTCGGAAGCTGGTATGCACGCTGGAGTGACCGGGTGGCAGAGCATGACCTGGAAACCCTGTTCTGGCAGTGGGGCGAGCGTTTTCCGTCACTGGCCGGAATGGAACGCTGGCAGTGGCAGGATATGCCATTCTGGCAGGTCATCGCAGAGGCTGGTATGGCGGCAAGGGTGGTCGGTCATGCTG
>NZ_JAVUPQ010000485.1:0-647 GCF_032029835.1 Escherichia sp. AM3
TGACAGCACATCCGGAGCAGAAACTGCTGGCACCTCGCCCGCTGTTTACCGCTGCCCGGGAAGTGAAAACGGTTGTTCCGGTCAGTTCAGTTACGCCGGTAACACCTCCTCGTCCGCTAAGAACGGGTGAGCAGACGGCAGCATTATGGATAGCGCCTTATATTGATAACCAGGATGTTTATCATCAGCCATCCAGCGTGTTTTTTGTTATTAAACCGTCTGCGTGGGGAAAACCACGTATTAATTAACTGGCCCTGAAGTTGTATATCAGCCGGCAATGCCGGCGGGCTTTCTGTATTCAAAATCTGCCTGTAAAACGAGTGCCCTGTGCGTGAAAAGGGATGGGCGGTAGCGTGTCAGAACATGTCGGGAGGAATATTCCGTGAGTGATGAAGCCGATGAAGCATATTCAGTGACAGAACAACTGACCATGACAGGAATAAACCGGATACGCCAGAAAATAAATGCTCATGGTATTCCTGTTTATCTCTGTGAAGCATGCGGAAATCCTATTCCGGAAGCCCGGCGGAAAATATTTCCCGGTGTGACGTTGTGCGTTGAATGTCAGGCGTATCAGGAAAGACAGAGAAAACATTATGCATAAGTCAGTCGCAGAACATAGTGATTTAATTCCGGATGAACATGAG
>NZ_JAVUPQ010000486.1:0-644 GCF_032029835.1 Escherichia sp. AM3
TCAGAAGTAATAAATGTAAAAAAACCGACTGGTGAGGTCGGTTTTTTTACTGTTCCGTTACAGAGTGGGTGGCCCTGACCGGAGGAAATCTCTTTTCAACTAACGTTCTTATAATAGCGAGCTGTTCATTTGATAGCAACCACCCTTATAATCCGCAGGTTAGCTCTGTCTGGCGACACTTCTGGCGTGATGACGATAACCAGAACATGAGTCTTCCCGGTGTAACTGGCATGGTGGGGCGGATTTGCAGAAACAACAGATGTAAAAAAACCGACTGGTGAGGTCGGCTTTTTTACTGTTCCGCTACAAAGTTGATGACTCTGACCAGAAAAGAGCTGTCTATAACTGACGCTAAAAATGATAATTTGTTCTACCTGATTAATGCAACATGCCATAAGTTTACGGGAAAGGCTGACCAGCTGATATTGTTGCAAAATACGAAAGTCGTCAAAATCGCGGTGGGGAGCTTGAGGCTGTAAGCTGAAAGTTGAAAGCGTTTGTGAAAGCCCCAGGAGATTGTTCTATCAATCAACCAAGGGCTCTACTGTAATGCCTCAACAACATTATAGTAGCCCGCTGACGTCCTCCACCCCAGAGGGAGCTTGCTAAGTACAGCGTGTCGTTACTCAGAAGTAATAAATGTA
>NZ_JAVUPQ010000487.1:0-641 GCF_032029835.1 Escherichia sp. AM3
TGAAAGTGACACGAACCGATCTCCATCGATGTTACTCACCGATCTCCTTCACGGTAATACGCACGTGTGAAAGAGCGCATGATTCTGTCACGTAACCGTAATTACAGCCGGCTGGCCACAGCTTCCCCCTGAAAGTGACCTCTTCTGAATAATCCGGCCCGCACCGGAGGCATTCGCACGCCTGAAGCCTGCCAGCGAACAAAAAAGCAGCACCTCATACAAAAAACAACCTCATCATCCACCTTCTGGTGCATCTGGCCCCCCCTGTTTTTGATACAAAACACGCCTCACAGACGGGGAATTTTGCTTATCCACATTTAACTGCAATGGACTTCCCCATAAGGTTACAACCGTTCATGTCATAAAGCGCCAGGCGCCAGCCTTACAGGGTGCAATGTATCTTTTAAACACCTGTTTATATCTCCTTTAAACTACTTAATTACATTCATTTAAAAAGAAAACCTATTCACTGCCTGTCCTGTGGACAGACAGATATGCACCTCCCACCGTAAACGGCGGGCCCCAACCGGAGCCACTTTAGTTACAACACACAAAACCAACCTCCAGAAAAACCCCGAACCAGCGCAGAACTGAAACCACAAAGCCCCTCCCTCATAACTGAAAAGCGGCCCCGCCCCGGC
>NZ_JAVUPQ010000488.1:0-638 GCF_032029835.1 Escherichia sp. AM3
CTGCGACAGTTTGATTCCATCAATTAATTTTTTATTACACGCCATTACACATCCAGTGACAGAATTGCTCACCAATAATTCTGCTAGATTCGGAGATTTATTTATCATTTGATAATCAAACATTGACACATTTATAGGCGAAAGATTGTTGTCTGCTACACATAAGTCTGAGTGGACTAATATAGGACCATTAAAATTAACTTCTTCGATGTTGAATCTATCCATAAAGATGTGCATTTTATTTGGCAACCACAAGTCATCCTGATCACAAAAAAACACATAATCTGCATCTGTATGTTGAATTAAGTAGTTAAAATTATATTTTACCCCCCCCTTTTTATTACCATCTAAAAACAAAATCCTTGGGTCTTCCTCAGACATACGTTTAATTATATCCACGGTGTTGTCTGTAGAACCATCATCTGAAATTAATATGGTGCATTCCGAATTTTTTAGTTTATCAAAATTATTAAGAACTGATGAGATTTGCTCTTTAACATATTTCTCACCATTGTACGTTGCGAGTAGCACATCAATTTTAGTCATATGATTATCTTTTTAAAAAATATTTAACAATAAACTTTGGATTTTTCTTCTTATAAGTCCAATATAAACTTTCAGAAAAAAACATGTTACCT
>NZ_JAVUPQ010000489.1:0-635 GCF_032029835.1 Escherichia sp. AM3
GTTCTGGCGTTCAGCTCCATGCTGTAATTACGTTTCGTGGTACGAACAAACAGATTCGTTCGCCAGCGTTCAAGCTCATTTTCCGGGTCAAGAGCAACACTGACGGATTCAGAAGAGGTATTACCGTTTTCATCCGTATTATTTTTCTGAACAGTCTGTTTAACATGACGAACTTACAGATATACCAGGTTATCTTCTTTATTAACCGCCCATCCCTGCGGAAAACCAGTTCTGGCACTGATAACTGTTTCATCTTCATCAAATACCAGTGTGGTGGTGTATCCAACGGCACTGTTAATTATGGTGGTATTATTGGGGTTATAACTGACTATCTGATTGCGTGGGTCAAAGCGACTGCCTGAAGGAAGAACAGCAGCATTACAGACGTGCGCCGCCATCAGAAGCGCCATAATTAACGCTCCTTTATTCATTTTCATATTATTAACCTCTGGCTTCTTTATCGCGAACGTAGCTTGTTACAACGAACTTAAGAGGATTGTTATTACGTTCCCCTGACACCATTTCAACCTGCGGTTCGATACGATAAGTCAGGCGAACATTCCAGAACTCCTGGCGGGTTTGTCCGGTAGCAACATCCCTGATGGTCAGACGAAAACGAATATACGCACCGATAT
>NZ_JAVUPQ010000490.1:0-632 GCF_032029835.1 Escherichia sp. AM3
GCTGTAGATAACCAGCATGGCGTACAACAGGCAGCGGCAAATCTTAGACATCGTCTGCCGGAATTCCGCAATATCAATGCAGATGCTCAGGTAGGTGTATCAGCTGTAGCAGCCATGGCAAATGACACTCTGCCGTTTGCCCTTATGGTCAAGTCTTACGGAACTGTCAGCGTAAACGGAAAAGTAAACGATGCAGACCTGGATTATCTGGACAAAGTTGCCAATGGAACAATTACCGACGTCGATAAGAATGCCCTGACATTCGGGCGTGCAGCTGTAATTACCGACGTCGGAATTTCATTTGCCAAAGAACTGGAAACGGCCGGACAAAAATGGTCTCTTGGCGTCACACCAAAATATCAGCGTGTGGACCTGTTTAACTACAACGTAACGGTTCGTGATTACGACAAAGACGATTTTGACGGTGACAAGTACCACAACACGAAAAACGGATTCAACGCCGATATTGGTGCTTATACAGACCTGAATGACAACTGGACTGTCGGTCTTGTTGCCCAGAACATCATTCCACGCAGTATTGATACTAAAGTCGTCAATGGCTTTAAAGAAACCTACAAAGTTCGTCCACAGGCAACCGCCGGTGTATCCTGGCATAATGACCTGTTTACCAC
>NZ_JAVUPQ010000491.1:0-632 GCF_032029835.1 Escherichia sp. AM3
GCCGGTGCCAGTGGCATCTTCAGCCTGGTGGTGTTCCTGGCGGTGACCTGGTTTATCGCGGATATCGGGAGGAAAGAAAGCGAAGATGAATACATTTCCGGCATGGAGCTGACGGACAAGCCGGCAGAAGTCAATAAACTGCTGCGTAAAAACGGTGAACTGTCCGACCTTCGGGTGGGTGATCTGCATATGGTCAGGATGGCAGAAGTGCTGAACTTCCTGATGCATGGCACCATCGGGGTGGGGAAGTCGACGCTGAGACGCTGGCTTCTGGATCACATCCGTAAGCGCGGTGACAGAGCCATTATTTACGACTCCGGCTGTACCTTTACCGAAACCCATTACAACCCCGACACCGATTTCATTCTAAACGCTCACGATGAACGCTGTGCCAACTGGCAGATGTGGGGAGAGTGTGTTGATGCAGTCGACTATGACAACCTGGCC
The DNA here is from genome assembly GCF_032029835.1 of Escherichia sp. AM3. NCBI lineage: Bacteria > Pseudomonadati > Pseudomonadota > Gammaproteobacteria > Enterobacterales > Enterobacteriaceae > Escherichia > Escherichia sp. AM3. The sequence goes on from NZ_JAVUPQ010000491.1 coordinate 448, forward strand.
GCCAGCCTTAGCCCGGGCGAAGGGGATTCAGACCCATTCTGGGTATCCAGCTCGCGCACTATCTACGCTGACCTGGCCATACGTATGTCTGTAGACCCGGAACGCAGCATTGAGAAGTTTCTCAAAACACTTCTCTCACTCAGCATGAAAAATCTGCGTACCTATCTGGCCAACACGCCCTCAGC
>NZ_JAVUPQ010000492.1:0-631 GCF_032029835.1 Escherichia sp. AM3
GGTCCCAATATGGCATTCAAACCATTTTTGAAAATCAGTTCTTTTCTAATTAATTTTTCACAGTATATGTTCTTTAGCATTTTATTACCGTCCCATTAGCTGGGTTTAGTATGATTTTCTCTAAAATAAACAAAAAATCGAGTGAGTAAACAAATTCGTCCAGAGATGAGAAGTTGCTTGATGTTTTTTCGTATAAATCAGTAATCTTAATTTCATTAAACTCAGTTTCTAAGATGATTGTCATCTTGTATAATATTGAATCTTGGATTGAGATAGATTTACTTGGTGTAATCATGAGTAAACCTCGCAATTTTGGATGAAAAAACACACCAAAACTTCGGCGGCTACACTATTAGTTTCCTTTGTGTTTGTTTTTATCCAATTAATCAAATGGTTATATATTTCGGATTGAGATAAATTCTCTCTTTTTAAAATCAAATAGTATGTTTTAACTTCGTTGAATATTATTTCTGATGTGTTTGGAACTCGTTGATCGAGTTGTTGGAATAATTTTTTTATTTCAGTGTAAAAATAAGCAACTTGAGCTTTGACCTTTATCTTGAATGCAGGGCCAGAGTCGGGAAGAATTTTATCATCAACTCTCATAGCTTTGTACGATAATTGAGAACCC
>NZ_JAVUPQ010000493.1:0-631 GCF_032029835.1 Escherichia sp. AM3
ATCATCATGTGCAAAACGTGCAAACACACCGCGGTGTCCGCATTCGATTTCGGCGCATTGATAATCAGTCCGGCCTGAAAAGGTCGGGGAACTGATTATCGGATGATTACATTCTCCAGCATCAAAGCCTCGGGTTGAGTTGAAAGGTATTTACGGAGCGAATATTAACACGTAGTTATAGGAGGGATATGTTTCAGTAGAAAAAGTGTGATGTACTTTGGAAATTGAATGCCAACCCATTTACTGGAAAAGGCAGATGACACTGACGAATGCATGTTGAAGTACGCCTGAAATGGCCTCATCGGCTTTTCCCTTCGGGAGATTATTCTCCTTTTGTTTAATCCAGAACATAAATATGCTCACCCATCTTCGATGCTCGAAAAATTGAAGCCAATCCTGATAAGTAATTTTTTTGAAAGGGTATTTTCCGGATTCACACCGGCTTTGATGAGTGAAAAACCGTTCTCTTTTATCCAGTCAATCGTGGCGGTAATTGCTTCAATTGCATATCCCTGGCGAGTATAAGCGGGACTGATGGTATAGCCGAGCCAAAACACATCGCATTGCTGACGTAAATAGATATCACCAATCAAAACCTGCGTCATCTTGTTGACAATGGCCAATTGAATAT
>NZ_JAVUPQ010000494.1:0-627 GCF_032029835.1 Escherichia sp. AM3
GCTCCCAGCCATAAAATTACAATCTGATCACAGGCGGTAACAAAGGTATTTATTCCTCCGAAGAGCAAATCCATCCTGGTTAGCTTAATACCCGAATTTATCGCATCTATTTTCATATTAAGCCAGTGTGCTCCCCGAATTCCGACCATCCCCTGGATTTTTACCGTGGCAATACCATATAATGTTTCCATAAAATAGGAGGCGGCACGGGCCTCCCTGACAAGACATTCTTCTGATATCTGTCGGTAATTGCCGTATGTCACCAGTCGAATAAAAATGTAAATTGTGGTAAAGCAGAGAACTATCCAGGTGAGATATCCTCCGTATAACAGCATCATCACACAAACACCGACAACCATAATGCTGTCCATTATGAACCCGATCACACTGGTGGTAAATGTGGCCCTCAATGTGTCAAGGGAGTCAAAACGTGACTGGATATCACCTAATTTTCGGCGTTCAAAAAACGCCAGCGGTAGTCTGAGAAGATGATCGAACAGCCCCGACTGCCACTGTACATTGATGAGCGTGCTCATAACCAGTGAAGACCATGCGCGCAGCGTACTCGTTGCAGCTGTGAGTAATATAAAAAACATAAGAGCAGCAGAAATTAGCGTCAGTAGCCCT
>NZ_JAVUPQ010000495.1:0-625 GCF_032029835.1 Escherichia sp. AM3
GAATAATAGTGTTCAACAAGAAAGACAATGCACTTTCGCGAGTAAAAGAATGGTGGACGTATCTTGCAGATAAAGAAAAGCTAACTAGCAAAGTAGATTGCACAATATCTGACATGGCTTTTTTCACCGAATGCCAAGATGAATCTACAGGAAGAATGAAAAATATAAGACATTTATTCATCCCTCTGTTTTATCAGCCAAAAGACAAAAGCGCTGTCAATTCAAAATAAACCAACTCCCCATACTTTATGATTTATTTGCAAAATCATATGGGGAGATATGTTGTTCAGTGTTTGCGTAAAAATAGTTCGCCCACCACTGCATCATCAATCCTCTTTCATTAAGATGTTCAGATGTATGAATATAAGCCGCACGCACATTATTACGCTCTGTATGACTCAACTGACGTTCTATTGCATCATCGCTCCATAACCCTGACTCACCCAATGCACCACGCGCCATCGTTCTAAAACCATGTCCGCAGACTTCAGTTTTCGTGTCATAACCCATTGCACGTAAAGCGCTGTTAACAGTATTTTCACTCATAACCTTAGTTGCATCGTGATCCCCCGGGAACAGTAGTTCTTTATCACCACTAATCTGCTTCAGTTGCTGTAACAAAATC
>NZ_JAVUPQ010000496.1:0-624 GCF_032029835.1 Escherichia sp. AM3
CTGGATGAACCTTTTACCGGCGTTGATGTGAAAACCGAAGCGAAAATCATCAGCCTGTTGAGGGAGTTACGCGCGGAAGGCAAAACGATGCTTGTCTCAACGCACAATCTCGGATCCGTCACGACATTTTGCGATTATACGGTCATGGTCAAAGGCACCGTCCTGGCAAGCGGGCCGACAGACACCACTTTTACAGCCGAGAACCTGGAGCTGGCTTTTAGCGGCGTACTGCGCCATGTCACACTTAACGGCTCGGAAGAAAGCATTATTACTGACGATGAACGCCCTTTTGTGGCACATCGACCGTCAGCGGTGCAGAGGGAAGAAAGATGAACGTGCTACTGGAACCCTTCAGCTATGAATATATGCTCAATGCGATGTGGGTCTCGGCGATGGTCGGCGGTCTCTGCGCTTTCCTGTCATGCTATCTGATGCTAAAAGGCTGGTCGCTGATTGGCGATGCGCTGTCGCACTCTATTGTCCCGGGTGTTGCGGGGGCATATATGCTGGGGCTTCCGTTTTCTCTGGGAGCCTTCTTTTCCGGCGGACTGGCAGCGGGCAGCATGCTGTTTCTTAACCAACTCACTCGCTTAAAAGAAGATGCCATCATCGGCCTGATCTTCT
>NZ_JAVUPQ010000497.1:0-622 GCF_032029835.1 Escherichia sp. AM3
TAACTGAACGGCCGATCGTCGAAACAACCAATCAGCGGGAATGCATGTTTACTGGTGAGCTGGCGTTCCAGATAGGCGATCTGTACCTCCAGTGAGCCACTTTGCTCCCAGAAATACTCAACGCGCGGATCGTTCATCCAGCGAGTGAAACGTTCTGCATCAGAAACGGGATCGGCAATGCGGAAACTCAGCATCCTGCGAATGCGTGGATCGTAACGACGATAAACTTCACCCTGCGGACGGGGGGGGCGCTGCGGGAAATAAATCTCACGCTCTGCATCAAAAACCATTTTACCGGAGGCCCGGTTTGCCGGAGAACTCAGCCATAACGGTAACTGCCAGAAAGCGGAACGATGGATAATGTCGCTTTGTACCTGTCCGAAAAGCGTCAGCGCCTGTGGCTCCTCACACCATTCGGACCAGGGAAGAACCACTGCTGAAAGTTGTGGTGCGGCGATAAATATCTGATCCAGCGCGTCGCACAGCCACCCTGTTGGCAGCTCCCCGGGCCAGTGCAACACCGCGCTATTGTCCAGCCCCCAGCCAAGATTCAGAGGCTTGTCGAGTTTTTCACAGCGCAGTCCATATCCGCTGTGAACAATGTTTGCCCCAGACATTCAGA
>NZ_JAVUPQ010000498.1:0-621 GCF_032029835.1 Escherichia sp. AM3
CAGATAACCCGTTTCAGGGTGTACCCGGTTAACAGCCACATGGACGTGCAGATTATCTGTATCAGTATGCACGGCAGAGACATACTGATGGTCGGCAAGGCCGAGTGATTTCAGCGTATGACGTACACTGTCATAAATCTGTTCCGGACGCGGGCTTTCATGTGACTGCCAGGAAAGGATGTAGTGAAAAACAGGATCAGTGTCATCTTTTGCATAGTGTGCCTGCCGGGCAATGTACTCCATATCTGCAGCGGCAGTTTCAAGAGAAGTACAGTTATGAAAGCAGGTGACACCATAAAAGTTGACCCATTCACAGCCGTCCTTCATGACATCAACCAGCGCCACGAATGACTCATTTCGAAGACGTGTCGCATAATCAACCAGGCGACTGAAACGGCTTCGGTGCGGTTGTTCAGCCTGCGAAGAAGAAGATAAATCCAGTTCCTCATCGGTCATGTCATCCCGGACAGAGACGTAGGATACCAGGTCTTCGAACGAAGACTTGCCGTCCCTTCTCTTTTTCGGAATGACTGCATTCACCGGAGAATCCTCAACCTTCCATTAACTGTTTACGCAATGTATTTGTAAGTTCGGGTATGGCAACAAGCACTTCTGCGTATT
>NZ_JAVUPQ010000499.1:0-620 GCF_032029835.1 Escherichia sp. AM3
GTAAAAAAACCGTCACCGTTCGCGAGATTCGCGCCAATTCAGAATATACCGATTCAATGGTCGGCTTTAAAACTCCCGTTTTAAATGATTTTACTGGTGAATGTTTTAAGCGTCAGATAAAAGATTTTGGTGATGAGCTGGCAATCAAAATCGAAGATTTTGAAACTGCGTATAAAACTCTACCGGAAGAAAAACATCGATTTTCTTCTTACTACTACTTAATCAGGGGTGCTATTCCCCCTTTTAGTAAAGGTCTGAAAATGGAAAGAGAGTTTAGCGCAAAAGCATCATTAAACCGAAATATAAAATTTTGGTTTGAGCAATGTGGATTATCTAAAGAAAGAGTTATTCATTGTATTGATAACTGGTATGACCTTGCATACCCACCATCAGAACAGGAGAAAGCAAAAAAAGAAGCAATTGAGAAGTTAATAAAGTAAAGATAAAGATGGTATCAGGTTGTGGGGCAACCTGATACCGTGACACCTGATTCTATTGCGAGGAATAAAATGTCGGAACGCATATTATCAGCAATAAATGACGTTGAAAAGGGTGGGCGTCCGGTTTTCCCTTTGATGCCATTCCATGTCTTTCCTGAGTATATGGCATTACTCAGAAAA
>NZ_JAVUPQ010000500.1:0-620 GCF_032029835.1 Escherichia sp. AM3
ATGTTATAAAGTAACAAAATGAGTTGGTAAGCATAAAGTAAAGAGGATAACTTATAGTGCTCCCCTTATTTAAAGCATTTTGTTTTTTTTGTATTCTATTGTTAGGCTCAGTATTAATCCGGGGTAATAATAATCTTATTTCACCAGCGGTTAGACAAGAATTTTTTTTATCGAAAAAAACAACCACATCCTTTTATCAGAAAATTGATGCGTGCTTTAGCAACGTTAATCTTGACTTTACATACAAGTCTGTTGATTACTCAGCATCTACCATTTTGCAATACATTAGAAGATTAATAAGAAAGCTTTACATTAAATAAAAGAGATGCAATCATCAATAAAATAAGAATATCTCGTTAAGAAATATAGCAATATATATGATATTTCAGGAAATAAGTAATCATACATCTATTGATTTATAAAGTATTATTGGAAGGAAGTGTTACATGAACGATTTACGCACTCCCCTCCATTACACTAATAAACACCACCGACTTGGTATTTATAAACTTTATAATAAAAACATCATTTTTACTGAAACCAAATAAATATCAATCACGAAGATAATTAACCTATCTGAACAAGTAATTATACTCATATGTTATTAGTTTTCTTATTAA
>NZ_JAVUPQ010000501.1:0-615 GCF_032029835.1 Escherichia sp. AM3
TAGAAACAGAAGCCACTGGAGCACCTCAAAAACACCATCATACACTAAATCAGTAAGTTGGCAGCATCACCCAGCTTGTCGTCAATAATTGCGATAAAGAGATAAATTAAAGTTAAATAATTAAATCATTAAAAAATTACGCCACAAAAATGCGAGGCGTCTTCAGGATTAGAATCGATAAAACAGAATGGGTTAAAGAGAGCGATATAATAGCGGCGGGTGCTTGAGGCTATCTGTCTCAGGCATTAGCTGAACGGCAGATAGAGAAAAGCCCCGAGTGATATTTTACTATCAACCCGAGGCCCCCTATATGCTGAACACATGTAGAGTGCCTCTTACTGACCGTAAGGTCAAGGAGAAGAGAGCAATGAAGCAGCATAAGGCGATGATTGTCGCCCTGATCGTCATCTGTATCACCGCCGTAGTGGCGGTGCTGGTAACGAGAAAAGACCTCTGTGAGGTTCACATCCGAACTGGCCAGACGGAGGTTGCTGTTTTCACGGCTTACGAATCCGAGTAAGAGCAACGGCGGGGAGTGATCCCATAAGCGCTAACTTAAGGGTTGTGGTATTACGCCTGATATGATTTAACGTGCCGATGAATTACTCTCACGAT
>NZ_JAVUPQ010000502.1:0-614 GCF_032029835.1 Escherichia sp. AM3
CTGCACTATCTGGAAAATGAAGTGAAGCGCGGCCAGTGACGTGTCGGCAGCAATTCTCAGCCGACGCCAGACCATCGGACTGACTCCATGAACTGCTATTTTGATGACGTAGATCTTCATAGTCAGCAGGTATTGTTATGAAATGATGGTGGTTATTTTAACCCCTGTAGATGGCATCATTCGATGGCTGCCCCGAGGTTTTTCATGCTCTCCTATCAGGCCCTTAGCAACAGAGACTGGACTGGCCGGCACCGAATCCAGACCTCGGCATCAGTAAACAGCATCTGTCTTCTGAAAAGCGCTCTGGACATCGCCTTCAATGAAGAAGGGAAACAAATTCAGGGTTTAATTTTGCTTCTGCTGACTGAATGATGATGGGCAGCAAGTGCAATATCCCACATAAATCCAGTCAACTCACGAGCCACCGCCGTAATGGCTACTTGTGATTTTTTCCCTTTTGCTGTCAGACTTCGGTAACGAGAACACAATCGTTGTTGAGCTTTCCATGCAATATCTTTGGAATATTGTGTTACAGAATCCGGTCGGTAATATATAAGCCATGCACCAACTTTTGCAGGTGTACGATAAGACCAGGCGGCTTCGTAAAGCAGACG
>NZ_JAVUPQ010000503.1:0-610 GCF_032029835.1 Escherichia sp. AM3
GGTTAAGCATCGAGCGTATTGGTTGCATGCTTTCAGAGCTGGAAACTATTCTGGGTATCAATAGCCAGAAAAAAGAACCGTGCGTGTACGTCATCGGGATAGCGACAGACGTCAGCCGGGAAGAGGTGGTCTTCAGCGTTCGTGGGAAAAACTTCGTGCACCGGCCGGAGGCTCGGGTCAGTATCAATGGTGAAAACACATACAATGTCGGCAGCCGCGCCCCCTACTGGACAATCCTGGAATACCGGAGGGGGGGAGATGGTAACGTTTATTGCCATGAAGGCTACGCCCATGCCGCCTACACGCTGGATAATCCAGTACCTGTCGACAGTAACAAGGAGCGTGACACCCTGAAGGTGATCATCAACGCCTGCAGCTATGCCGGTCGTCAACCAAATCATCCGGATGCGATCAGTCTCAGCAAACCCTTGTTCACGACAAAAAGCATCAAGGACGGTGAAGAGGAAGACATTCATCCTGATTTTATCCTGAACGTAGCTCCAGCCAAAGAAAGTTCAGTGACGACCTTTATCATTGAAACGATGGGGTATGAGTCCAGGGAATACATCGAGCGCAAACAGAACACGCACAGCTGGATGGAGCTGGAAGG
>NZ_JAVUPQ010000504.1:0-608 GCF_032029835.1 Escherichia sp. AM3
GGCAGGGACTGAATAAAATGCAGGCAATCAGCGTTGATTAAATCAACACTGTTTATTTTTACAGTATTTTTCATGGATCAGTAAGCGTAACTCTGGTAGGCTCACTCTGCTTTTGCGCTAAAGCAGTGGGCCGTGGTTCGCTTGTGACCAGTAAGCATGAGCGAATGGCTGGCAGGTGCTACCAACACCCACCAGCCGCCCATTTTCACAAATTAAAAGTCCTTCATTGCTGAAGGCGTCTGTAACAGCCGAACTGGTAATCTGCCAGCCCCGCCATAACCAACTGGGTCAGTATTAACTGACAGCGTTCGCGTGAAAGATATGTGTTTTGTGCAATCTCCCCGACTGTTGCCGGTTCGATGCTTAATTCATTAAAAACAACTTTCGCCGTTTCTGTCATATCTTGCTGTTTTAGCATGTCTTTTTTCCTTCTGGTTAACATGACATACCAATAACTCTTGTCTAAAAAGCCAGCAAGATAAAAAGTCAGTATTCACGACCACCAGCGTGTTTACCGTACTGCACCAGGTTTACAGGTACAAAAAAACCCGCTCGACGGCGGGTTTAAGTTGTGTGGCGAAGTAACCACTCTTAACACAATACAATAC
>NZ_JAVUPQ010000505.1:0-606 GCF_032029835.1 Escherichia sp. AM3
GTAGTGCTTGTCCGGTTCGGAGAAGATAGAGAAGCGGGCTTTTTGCCCCACAGAAATACGGGTTATATCAGCCTCGGAGATCTGTGCTTTAATGGTCATGACATCCAGACGAGCGAGTTTAATAATTGTTGGGGCACTCTGGTTTGAGTTAACGGTTTGCCCTTGCTGAGTGACAATGGCAATAACAATTCCATCCATTGGCGCTACGACTCGCGTATATTCAAGGGCAAGCTTTTTCTTATCTACTTCTATCTGTGCCTGGACCAGTTTGGCATTCAGAGAATGTAATTCAGCGCGAGTGGTCGCAAGCATTGCCTCCGCAGACTCAAAATCTTCGTGTGAGCTGGCATTTTCTCTTAGCATCCGGAGCTGGCGTTTAAAACGCAGTTCAGCCTGTTTCAGGAGCGCCTGCTTGGATTGAAGTTCTGCTTTCACTTCGTTGAGTGCAGCTTCGGCATTACGCAAATCGTTACACTGAGGTAGGTCGTCAATTTCGGCAATCAACTGCCCTTTAGTCACATGGTCGCCCTGTTTCACTTTCAGTGATTTTAATTGCCCTGATACCTGTGCCCCTACGTTTACCCGTTCAATTGCATCAATACGGCC
>NZ_JAVUPQ010000506.1:0-603 GCF_032029835.1 Escherichia sp. AM3
CATCTGAAATCAGGCTGTTCTGGTAATCATCGAGCGGCTCACTGTTGAGAGTACAAAGCAGCCTCACCAGGTCCTTCATAAAAGCGATATTACGTTTTGTTGGCGGCAGTGCGGCGGGATTCCAGCCTGTCGGCTCTCCCTCCTTCACCCGGTAATAAGATCCCCCCATAGCCCGTATACCGACTTCACCTGCCCGGTCTTTATCGAAAAAAACCGTGGTCAGTTTTTTCAGTTTTCTGTTTGCAGGGAATGATTCCGGCGTACCGAACTGCTGGGCGGCAAATGCTTTTGTCATCAGTAATACGGTTTTACCCACGTTAGACGTACCGAGAATTTCGGTATGCCCCAGCGTCGGGTTCTTACCGAAGAAATTCTGATGTTCAGTCGTCATATGGTAATTCAGATGGTAGATATCATTACCAGACCCCCGAAGAGTAATCAGTTTTTCCCCCCAGGTATTTCCTTTTTCTTTTCCTGAAAAGAAATTATGAAAACTTTCCATTTCGGCAAAATTAAGACTACTGAGGGTACTCAGACGAGGGCGAAGCGTATAATTTCCTGGAAGCTGAGCAAAATAAGCTGCGCCAAGACTCAGTGTTGAAT
>NZ_JAVUPQ010000507.1:0-601 GCF_032029835.1 Escherichia sp. AM3
AAACAGGTCAGACCAGATTGAAGCAATTTAGATAATCGTGCAGACTACGCCCCCTCATATCACATGGAAGGTTTATCTATGGATCAGGTAGTCATTTTTAAACAAATATTTGATAAAGTTCGAAACGATTTAAACTATCAATGGTTTTATTCTGAGCTAAAACGTCACAATGTCTCACATTACATTTACTATTTAGCCACAGAGAATGTTCATATTGTATTAAAAAATGATAATACAGTGTTATTAAAGGGCCTAAAAAACATTGTGTCTGTCAAATTTTCAAAGGATAGGCATCTTATAGAAACGACCTCTAATAAGCTGAAATCCAGAGAGATCACATTTCAGGAATACAGAAGAAACCTTGCTAAAGCAGGAGTTTTTCGGTGGGTTACAAATATCCACGAACAAAAAAGATATTACTATACCTTTGATAATTCATTACTATTTACTGAAAGCATCCAGAAAACTACACAGATCTTACCACGCTAAACCATAACGTCCGGCTTCTCTCACTCCTGAGCCGGACTGCATTGGTTTAATAAAAACCATCAACAATTGTGATTTAGATATTCGGAACCATTCAAATATAACAAAACCCCGT
>NZ_JAVUPQ010000508.1:0-600 GCF_032029835.1 Escherichia sp. AM3
CTTCAAAGACAGAGAGATATTCTCCACGCTTTGTGGCTGCAATATAGGGCGAATTCAGCCATGGGCGACGTTCACGATCCTGTCTGTCCAGACCAATTACAGTACGTAAATCGCAATACTCAACAAAACTGCTTGCGACAGAGAAACGGGATAGCGTGTTCAGACAGTCTTCGATAGTGAAGATTAAACGGTTTATGTTCATAGGTGAGGGAACTCCGGACTTACAGGAGGGAGGTTTGTGCAGTTTGATTTTTTTAATGCCACCCCGCGCTGGAGTGGCATGAAGAAAAATCAATCAACGTATTCTTTTTTGATGAATGAATCTGGTGTCAGAATCAGGGCAATCCCGTTCATTTTTTCACGCAGGGGCGAACGACCGGAAGGTGGATAGCGACGAAAAACGTCAGCGAAATCGGCCGGGCGGAAACTGCGGAATTTATCCTCAACCGCCAGTCTGTTTTGCATCAGTGCAGAGAGCGCTTCCCGTCCCCGCCGGACCCGGAACTTATCATTACTGAAAACTTCCTGTAATGAACGACGGTTAAGGGCCACGACCGTGGATGGATGAAGGTCGGGTAGCCACACCATAACGCCCTGTGC
>NZ_JAVUPQ010000509.1:0-600 GCF_032029835.1 Escherichia sp. AM3
GACCAGGGAACGTCTGCTTTCGGCGCTATCGATCTGCGTTTACCGGCGGACGTGAACTTTATCGTCCAGCCGCTGTGGGGATCGATTGGCTACACGCTGGCGGCGGCGTTTGGCGCGCAAACGGCGTGTCCGAACCGACGCGTGATTGTCCTGACGGGTGACGGCGCCGCGCAGTTGACCATTCAGGAGCTGGGATCGATGCTGCGCGACAAGCAGCGCCCGATTATTCTGGTGCTTAACAATGAAGGATACACGGTGGAAAGGGCCATCCACGGGCCGGAGCAGCGCTATAACGATATTGCCCTCTGGAACTGGACGCAGATCCCGCAGGCGCTGAGCCTGGCGCCTCAGGCAGAATGCTGGCGCGTCAGCGAAGCGGAAGCGCTGGCGGAGGTGCTGGATAAAGTGGCACACCATGAGCGGCTTTCGCTGATCGAGGTGATGCTGCCGAAAGCCGATATTCCGCCGCTGCTGAGCGCGCTGACCAAAGCGCTGGAGGCACGCAATAACGCCTGATTACCTGTCGTTTCGCCATCCCATCAGCATCGGTTTGCCCGCCAGCAGGAGCCAGGCGGGCAACATCACGATACAGAGCAGCGG
>NZ_JAVUPQ010000510.1:0-595 GCF_032029835.1 Escherichia sp. AM3
GTCGGGACACGGTGGATTTTCCCGTCCATGACCGGCAGTTCTTTCAGAACCAGTCCGGCATTCTCCAGAACCTGGGCAAACTCGGTGACCGGATCACTGCCGTTCATGGAGACGTCCTGTGGCCGGGGCAGCCAGCGGTCCAGCCTGGACAGGTCCGCCCCCGGGCGGGCGAACCAGAGTTTGTGCTCCTTGTCCCAGATGACGGGCGTGTGCCCGTTCATCGGGGGATGTGCTTTTTTGAGATCTTCTATTTCATCTGCAGGCACGGCAAGCCAGGTGCGGTAGCGGGATACAGACGGCATGAGTGCTTCTCCTGAAAAAAGACGGAAAAAAACCACCGCCGGAAGCCGGGGGTGGCTGGGGGGATAGAAAATCGGGGGAGAAATGTTTGTCAGGGTATCCAGTCTGTACCCTTATTCCAGCGATCCTGCCAGTGTTCAAGATATTGTGCGGCTACATCCGGCATATTCTTGAGCACAACGACATTCTCTGAATTCTTGCGTGCAGCAGCACGAGAGAAGTTATAGGAGCCAGTTTCAACTGTGTTTCCGTCAACAATGATGACTTTGTCGTGATGGATGGGGAAGGCATCTAC
>NZ_JAVUPQ010000511.1:0-594 GCF_032029835.1 Escherichia sp. AM3
GAACAAACATCGCCTGTACAACGGCGTTTTTACTTACAGACCAGCGAAGGCGAGACTATCAGGATGATGCATCGTGTGTCTAAGAAATCACGGTTCTTTCCAGATTCGTTGTTCGGTCTAACACTGCACAAATGCGTCAGAACATCCCGGCGTAGCTGTCCGACGCCATTTGGGCTGTTCAACAGGACAATGGCGCGTAAGCGTTAATGGAAGTGGGGATACGGAGTTCCCTGTTCACCTGTGTATGTCACGGAAAAGTCTCTGACTGAGCTGTCCATAACGCTGGTGAAGCACAAATGGCGCAGCATCTGGTAAAGCAGGTTTAACGAAAAGTCGTGTCCTGCTGCTGGCATATGAGTGCGTCGACTGCCTGATTTAGATCGTCAAGCGGAGAGGGATTTTCTCATGCGTATTTTGTTTGTAGGCCCGCCTCTCTATGGGCTGTTGTATCCTGTGCTGTCTCTGGCGCAGGCATTTCGCGTTAACGGCCATGAAGTGCTGATCGCCAGCGGAGGAAAATTCGCCCAAAAAGCGGCAGAAGCCGGGCTGGTGGTATTTGACGCCGCACCCGGTTTTGATTCTGAAGCTGACTAT
>NZ_JAVUPQ010000512.1:0-582 GCF_032029835.1 Escherichia sp. AM3
GTGCTGACGAAAAAAAACAAAAATCTGCGTATACCTTTCCTCATAATCTGTGGCTTCAATAAAAGGATATTTCTATGCTTCAACTGAAAATGATCGAACTCTTCAAGGAAGGTTGTCATGAGGATGCACGAATAATCGCGGCATTGATGTTCGGCTCATTTGCTATCGGAGAGGGTGACGAGTTCTCTGATATCGAATTCGCAGTGTTCATCCAGGATGACCATTTTGAAAATTTCGATCAGCGCTCGTGGCTTAATGCCGTAAGTCCGGTTGCTGCTTACTTTCCGGACGACTTCGGCCACCACACCGCACTTTTTGAAAACGGCATTCGCGGTGAATTCCATTTCATGCGAAAATCGGACATACCGGTCATTTCCACTTGGCAAGGCTATGGGTGGTTTCCCTCGCTTGAGGCGGCTGTTTTGTTGGACCGATCAGGAGAGTTGTCAAGGTACGCAAGCGCTCTCGTGGGCGGTCCCCCGATACGTGAAGGCGCGCCGCTGGTGGAAGGGCTTGTGTTGAACCTCATCAGCCTGATGCTCTTTGGGGCCAATCTTTTAAATCGGGGAGAGTACGCTCGCG
>NZ_JAVUPQ010000513.1:0-582 GCF_032029835.1 Escherichia sp. AM3
ATTCAGCCCTTCTTTACCGCCATTACCCGCTGCATAGGTAGCGTCACGGTCAAACTCGTACTCGTTCCAGTTGGTAAGAGTGAATTTCTCGCTGCCCAGCATAAAGTTGTAACCTGCAACCCAGCCGGCGACATAGCCGTTGTCGCCAGTGTAATAGGTTTGATCTGTATAACGCTTAGCAAAGAACGGTTTGAACCACCAACCGCTGCCGGTGAAATTGTAGCCGATACCGTACAGGAACATATCGTCGTGGACATTCACGCGATTCGCAGAACCGTAGGTGCCATACGCATGCAAGTAGAGATTAAATCCGGTGTCACCCAGGTAAATACGGTTGGTATTTTTAAAGGTATAACGCTGCTCGCTACCTGGTTTATTATGGCGACCGTTATAGAAGTTTTCCCAGTCGAAGAACCCGTACATTTCTCCCCAACTAAAGTTAGCGCCACCTTCAAATTCAAGATAACCAAAATCATCTTTGTGTGATTTGGTCGACGATTTTTCGGTAGTCCGGCTGGTCCAGTCCAGATAATGCACGCCGATATCTGCAAAACCGCCTTTAAATTCTGCATGAGATACAAC
>NZ_JAVUPQ010000514.1:0-580 GCF_032029835.1 Escherichia sp. AM3
TTTTTGTCATGTGAGTCACCTCTGACTGAGAGTTTACTCACTTAGCCGCGTGTCCACTATTGCTGGGTAAGATCAGTGCCTGGCACACGCGTTTGATGGAAGACGGCGTTCAGGCAATGCGCGATTATCTTGCCGGACTGGATATCGCTTCGCCAGAGCATCAGGTTCTGATGAACGTAACAGCAAAAAGCGAGGTCGCTCCGTCAATTATCAAAGAAAATCTCTCATTACACTTAACTCATACGGTGAAATGGACTGAATCTCTCAATACATTTCTGAATATGCCAACCCCGGTAGCTTTCCTTGAAATAAGTAATAAGCCCTATTTGGGGAATATGTTAAATGATTTTGCTGGCGTGGATCAGCAACGAGTTATGCATTGTCGTAAAGCATTTAGTGATGCAAAGGTATTCAAATGATTCCTGATTATTTAACTTTTATTCGCTTTCAGGATAAACGAAATCTGATATACATTTATGCTATTGGACTTATTCTGATAGGCTTTTAGGTAATGACTCCAACTTATTGATAGTGTTTTATGTTCAGATAATGCCCGATGACTTTGTCATGCAGCTCCACC
>NZ_JAVUPQ010000515.1:0-580 GCF_032029835.1 Escherichia sp. AM3
ATGCTGTACAGCATCTGGTTTTTGTCGTTCTCCCCGAGTTCAAACCAGGTCACCACGCCTTTCACCCGGCGCTGTACGTCATCGCCCTGCCATACCGTCAGGTAGGCCATTTTGTCCAGCACCTGCGCAAATTCAAGGGAAAGAAACTGCTGACTGACCAGAGAAAGGTCGAGGGAAAAAAGTGAAGAGAGTGACTGGGTGAGATGAAAGGAAACCACCGCAAACGCGTCCGGTGGCAGGCCGTCCACTTCAAGTGTGAAACGTAATCCGGTTGACATAGCAACCTCCGTGAAAATGAATAATAATCCGCACATATTGCATGTACAACATGTCGGGCCAGGGCAAGATTACGAAAGCCCGCTCCCCGCAAGGACTGACGCGAGATAGTTTCTGTCCATGGCTGCTTTTCGCATCTTACGTCTTAACCCTGCCTTGAATACCTTATCATTCGTTAAAATATTAATAGCGATGTGCCGTATCCCTGAAAATAATTCTGCGGCGTTTCCTCGGTGATGCTGCCAACTTACTGATTTAGTGTATGATGGTGTTTTTGAGGTGCTCCAGTGGCTTCTGTTTCTAT
>NZ_JAVUPQ010000516.1:0-578 GCF_032029835.1 Escherichia sp. AM3
ATCGCAAAAGCCACCCGGAAAAGATGGCCTTCAGTTATAGCTACGCGCTCAGTCAGGGTGTGGATAAGCAGTTCCGCCATATCAACATTGCGGAAGCCGATCACTTCAAACAGTTCCTGCGTCAGATTAAGCGTGCCGGCCTCGATATCCGGGCGATCTGCTGACCGGATGTGATGAATATCCCTCCTGATTGTCGCAATCTTGTTAATGGAGATCGGGGGGATGATATTAAGCGGAAAAATTTTTTATTAAATTTATTCTTTCATAAAGGCGTAGCTGTTATGCGATTAGCTTCCCGTTTTGGTCGGTATAATTCCATCCGCCGTGAACGTCCTTTAACGGATGATGAATTAATGCAGTTCGTGCCTTCGGTATTTTCCGGTGATAAACATGAGTCCCGGAGTGAACGTTATACGTATATTCCAACAATCAATATCATCAATAAGTTACGTGATGAAGGTTTCCAGCCATTCTTTGCCTGTCAGAGTCGGATTCGTGATTTGGGACGTCGCGAATACAGTAAACGGCACTGTTGCAAATAGTCGGTGGTGATAAACTTATCATCCCCTTTTGCTGAT
>NZ_JAVUPQ010000517.1:0-576 GCF_032029835.1 Escherichia sp. AM3
TTTAGGTCTGTAATCTGTCGAAACAGAAAAATAACGATTAAAGGATCGACAAGAGATAGCCCGGCTAGTTTTAAACTTTTTGCCATTAATTATAGCATGATGCTTTTTATTGATAATTGCCGCTAATTCGACCGGATCGAGAGCATTGGTCATTTCATCAATAGAGACTGTTATCGGTCCTATAATGTAACGTTTTCGCTGATCATCAAAAGTTATCCCATGATGATTTGCCATTATTTTGTATTTGGGGTCATAGAAACATACAGGATAATCTTTTATCCCAGAGTAGGTATCCTCATCGAGTGGTTTCATACGCGTGAAGTTCTGCATATAGTTACCATTGCAATTCGTTTCATGATTTCCAGCTAATACATGAACATTTTCATTGATACTCATTATGCGTTTTAACAAATCGATGATAAATTGATCACCACAGATATTGCTAAATCGATCGCCGGTTTGGTCGCCCAGAAACGTACATGGCGTCACAGCGTCTTTATTAATAACTAAATAAGGCTGAAGACTTTCTAAAATAATGTCTCTTCTGTTCAGGATACTGATTATTGTATTAACATT
>NZ_JAVUPQ010000518.1:0-572 GCF_032029835.1 Escherichia sp. AM3
CTGACCGGCAAACTTATCCGCAGCGAGGATGAGGGGCTGGTCACCCACTGGCACTATGACGAAGCAGACCGCCTCACGCACCGCACCGTGAACGGTGAAACCGCAGAGCGGTGGCGGTACGACGAACGCGGCTGGCTGACAGACATCAGCCATATCAGCGAAGGGCACCGGGTGACGGTGCATTACGGGTATGATGAGAAAGGCCGCCTGACCGGTGAGCGTCAGACGGTGCATCACCCGCAGACGGAAGCACTGCTCTGGCAGCATGAGACCAGACATGCGTACAACGCGCAGGGGCTGGCGAACCGCTGTATACCGGACAGCCTGCCCGCCGTGGAATGGCTGACCTACGGCAGCGGCTGGCTGTCAGGCATGAAACTCGGCGACACACCGCTGGTGGAGTACACCCGCGACCGCCTGCACCGGGAAACGCTGCGCAGCTTCGGCCGTTATGAACTCTCCACCGCTTACACCCCTGCCGGGCAGTTACAGAGCCAGCACCTGAACAGCCTGCAGTATGACCGCGATTACACCTGGAACGACAACGGCGAACTCATCCGCATCAGCAGCCC
>NZ_JAVUPQ010000519.1:0-572 GCF_032029835.1 Escherichia sp. AM3
TGCTGTTCTGATGATGTTCTTCCCGCAGCTGGCGATGGCCGCCGGCAGCAGTGGTCAGGACCTGATGGCAAGCGGTAACACCACGGTTAAGGCGACCTTCGGTAAGGACTCCAGTGTTGTTAAATGGGTTGTTCTGGCTGAAGTTCTGGTCGGTGCTGTCATGTACATGATGACCAAAAACGTCAAGTTCCTGGCCGGTTTTGCCATCATCTCTGTATTTATTTCTGTGGGTATGGCCGTCGTTGGCCTCTGACAGGAAATAAAACGATGTCGGGAGACGAGAATAAACTTAAGAAATATCGTTTCCCGGAAACACTGACCAACCAGAGCCGCTGGTTTGGCCTGCCACTGGATGAACTGATCCCCGCAGCAATCTGTATTGGCTGGGGTATCACAACATCGAAATATCTGTTCGGTATTGGTGCAGCGGTTCTGGTTTATTTCGGGATTAAAAAACTGAAAAAAGGGCGGGGCAGTTCCTGGTTACGTGACCTGATTTACTGGTATATGCCAACAGCCCTGCTGCGCGGTATTTTTCATAATGTTCCCGATTCGTGTTTCCGGCAGTGGAT
>NZ_JAVUPQ010000520.1:0-571 GCF_032029835.1 Escherichia sp. AM3
TGCTAGTGCTTCACTACGCAGTGGACTGACAGCATTGAATAAGTGTAAATATCATGATAAAGGCAGCTTTTATAATGCTTTTTTTCAACTGTCAATTGGTCTGGAACGTTTTTTTAAAATTATTTATGTTGTTCAGTATATGATTGAAAATGATTTGAATAAACCAACATATATCCATTTGAGGAAATTAGGTCATGATATAAGCATTTTACATCAAAATGCAGTAAATATTGCAATCAAATACGAGAAAAGAGACAAAGGCAAATGGGTCTTGAATGATGAGCAATCTGCAATATTGACAATGCTATCGGAATTTGGGAAAGAAACTCGGTATTATAACTTAAATACTATTATTGGAGATAAAAAACTAATGAATGACCCTCTTGAGCAATGGAATTATATTTTGGAGTATTGCTACTGGAAGTATACTTCAACAACTAAAAGAGAGAGATTGAGTCAAGAAGTAATCTCATGGGCTGAGAGAAATCGATTGTATGGTTTTACTAATGAATTTGGCCTCGATGGTCATATTATGACGTATGTAGATCAGTATCTATTGAACTGGAAAGTA
>NZ_JAVUPQ010000521.1:0-567 GCF_032029835.1 Escherichia sp. AM3
TTTCCATATTCTTCATATGGCCCGGATATTACTTTTTTGACAAAGGCGTCTACCAGATTCATTGTTTTTTCCTTTTTGTGTTGAAAATAATTAATGCCAGAGCACAGCGAAAATAATGAATGCGCTGGCTGTGATAATTGCGATTTTCTCCCATATGATATTTTTCTCATGGGGGATTCCACGGAGATTATTTCTTCGCATTGGAATATATTGGATATGTTTATTCATGAATAAGAGCAGGTGTGGGATTTCCTGCTATTTTTGTTGGCGTTATTTTACATGCTTCCAGACAGAAGCCGGTACTTTGTCGTACAATTTGTTCATTGTCAGTTCCGCAAGGCGATGATCAACTGCAGAGTTGAATGCTTCTATTTTATCCGAGGCTAAAGTGCCCTGGTTTTTAGCAATAATTTTCTCAAGTGTCTTTAAGCTGGAACAGCGACGTAACTGATATAACCATTCCTGTTATGTTATTGCCATAAATAGGTCCTTGGGTTTATTTAATACGGCATAAGCTATGTGTTGTTGCAAACAAAAGCCGGCTCATTTGAACCGGCTGTTATGGGG
>NZ_JAVUPQ010000522.1:0-562 GCF_032029835.1 Escherichia sp. AM3
CTGTAAATCGGAGTAGTAAATCATTCACTAATATAGGGGACTATTATGTCTACAAACAACTTGAAAGAAGCAGTAAATCACAATACCTACAACGCGCCAGTAACTATCAACAACTACTACATCAGTCCCGTTCCCCCCCCTGAAGAACCACCAGTTGTTCCTGCGAAAAAGAAACGTGGCTGGGTTTTTGAAACCGCCAGTATTTTACTTGGCACAGTTATTACCCTATGGCAGTCAATGTACAACGGGGTAATGATGTCAGTCTTGACGGATGTCCTAATCTGGTTGGGGGTGTCTTCAGGGGCAGCGCCAGTATGTGCTACTGGTTTGATTGCTTTTGGCGTCTGCGCCGCCCCTACATTGTTGTTAGCTTTGGTTCGTTGGGTCGTAAACCAGAAGTAGTACGTAGTAAGTTGTATGGACTAAGGGTAGTGGGGCTACCCTTAGTCCAATACTAATGGTTATGAGAGCAAAGATCAAACATTGTGATTACATCTAGAATACTGGTGTATTTCTTTTGTAATACACTAGATATTCTCTTTAATTGCTTTCAGTACCTTCT
>NZ_JAVUPQ010000523.1:0-552 GCF_032029835.1 Escherichia sp. AM3
CACTGGTGCTTCCACAGGAGCTGGGAACGCTGGACTTTAAAGAAGAATTTATCATCCTGAAGGGGGAGAACCCTGTTAAAGCAGAAAAGGCACTGTATTACCTTGATCCGTATTTTATGGACAGGTTAATGAAGGTCAGTCCTAAACTGGCATCATTGACGATGGAACTAAATAAGACGAAAAAAATATTTGGTGTGAAAGGGCTTAAATATCCGTCAAAAGAAAAAATGCTCTCCGTAGGGGAGCTGGAGTCTGAGGTTTTGCTATGAAAAAAATACTTATGATCAGTATTCTTCTCCTCACAGCCTGTTCCTCTCCACCTGAACCGCCACAGGTTGAATGGGAAAGACGGCCTGAAGTTATGAATACACAAATAATGAACTGGACACCAACATCTAACGTTATTAAATCAGATAATATAAATTCCTTATGGAGTAAGGTGTTGCCTGATTTTAAACCAGAAAATCGTCTTTACGATGATTCTGTTTTTTATGCAGTTGCCCACTCTGAAAAAATAGTTGTAAGGACATCTTCTTTTGATAGTTACTGGTC
>NZ_JAVUPQ010000524.1:0-550 GCF_032029835.1 Escherichia sp. AM3
TGGTACCGGTGGTGGTATTCTTTACTGCAATACATCTGGCAGAGCGAATCCTGGTCCAATAACTATTGAAAATGCCATGGTCTATTCAGGTAAAGATTATGGCGGACATAAACTATTTAATACATCTGTTCCTGGTCTGTATTACACCATGTTAATATCAAGGGTCTGGTCTGCATACGATACAATAACTGACATTCAATCGCCAGGAATCTATATCGGAGATCCTTCCAACCAAGAATTTTTCTTTTCCGTCACAGACAGCGATCTACAAACTAAGGGTTGCAACAAAGCAGACGACTACGATAAGTTTTGGGCTATTGGTGGTATAGTACACAACATAACTGTTGAATTTTATACAGATACTAATTTCGATCCTACACTTAATCAGCAAGTCCAGTTATCCAGTTCATCAAATTACCTTTATTCGTTTAAGGCCTACAGTCCTGGTACAAAAGTTGTAGATCACAGCAACCACATTTATGTCAATTTCACACTGAATAATGTCAAATTAACCTTACCAACATGTTTTACCTCCATACGTACCGGGCCA
>NZ_JAVUPQ010000525.1:0-543 GCF_032029835.1 Escherichia sp. AM3
TTTTATTGAATCAATATACGGCATCTTTGCTACAAATGTAATAATATGAGCATCTATCTTATGCGATTTAACCCATTTTACGAGTTCGGCCCCCATCATTCCACCTGCAAATTCTCCTAAAATAAATATTTAGGCTGTAGATTTGTTACACTCCGCTATAGCTTTCTTCAGATCTTTATAGCCCCCAACAACCTCATATAAATCAGGATAATGTCCGAGAAATCCAATTATCCCATCAATCATAAACGGCTGCTGATCTGAAACTACAATTTTAATTTTTCCCATATATTCATCCTGAGTGTAAATGCTTTAACGCATTCATTTATAATCATCCCTTCCATTATTATTATAAGCAAAATCCAAAGAATACATTGATGAAATAATAATGAAATATAATTAAAAATAAAATTTTTGCGTAAAAAAATACCACAGGCATTAAAAAATCATGAGATGATTAAAATATTACAATTAGATTATATTCAAATCATTAAACTTGAGCCAGGGAGCTATAAGTCCTCAGGGCTTGCCAAAACAGAATTATTC
>NZ_JAVUPQ010000526.1:0-542 GCF_032029835.1 Escherichia sp. AM3
ATGAGAAATCGATCGTGCCGGAAAAAAGCAAAGTTACCCCGCTGATAAATAAATCAGGTAGATTGCTTTTTTCAGAATGCAGAAACCCTTACCAGTCAGGTGGCTGATAATACAAGGGTTAACAGAGAATGAGCACTGCGGAATACAGGCATATGCCTGTAATACAGAGAGTCAGGAAGACCTGTACGCTGAAGTGCCCTTAGTCGGTAGACTAACGGGCATTGAAGAAGTGAAAGTCGAAGCTATTGCGATGAGCAAACTTCATAATATGAGTTTTCCGCCTTATATGGGGCATAGTGCGGCTGTTATTTTCCATTTAATTTACCTTTCCTGATGTGAATGAAGGTGAAGATATTCTATCCAGGAAATACGGTTGAACTGTGAAGGTGATCAATAAAAAATGATCAATCTTAATTTATTTAATGATGAGCTTTTTACTCAGTAATATAAAATATTGAATTGTTATTTTTGTGTGTTGTTTAAGATAAAAAGCCGTATTTATTATTACGGCTTTAATTAATAAAAGGCAGGCTGTATTAAAA
>NZ_JAVUPQ010000527.1:0-541 GCF_032029835.1 Escherichia sp. AM3
GAATAAGGTAGAGAAGGGCGGTGTAAAGCAATTCAAGCATAATAAATAGCTGACTTATGGATGTGCTGGGGATTCTATGTATTTAGCACCGGGTTTGCCATTACTTTTCCTTTTTTTGACTTAATTAGCCTCTGTTTGAGCTGATCTGCCGCTAGATCTTCATTTTTTTTGTATTTTTATGCGATTCATTGAATTTCAGCCAGGATTGCAGCTTTACATCGACAATATCTGGATTCTCGAGTATGCAAAATTTTATCTCTATGATTTTTATAATTAAAACATATTTTGTGTATAAAAATCATTCGGGTCGGATTGCTGCGAAAGAAATGATACACTAGCGCGTCAAAGTAAGTGCGTTATCAGTATTCGGGTAGCTGTTGAGCCTGGGGCGGTAGCGTGCTTTTTTCTGCTTAACTTAACCAGACAATCACACAAAAGAGTCGCTAGTGGAAAAGCCATTTCGAAAAATCCTGGTCATAAAGATGCGATATCACGGAGATATGTTATTAACTACTCCTGTAATCAGTACACTCAAGCAGAA
>NZ_JAVUPQ010000528.1:0-541 GCF_032029835.1 Escherichia sp. AM3
ACCGCTTATATCAATATCCTACAGAGAGTAAGCGAACCGAATTTTTCATAACTCTCTATTTATAAAGAACAATCAGCAAAAACTTGTTTTTGCGTGGGGTGTGGTGCTTTTGGTGGTGAGAACCACCAACCTGTTGAGCCTTTTTGTGGAGTGGGTTAAATTATTTACGGATAAAGTCACCAGAGGTGGAAAAATGAAAAAATGGATGTTAGCCATCTGCCTGATGTTTATAAATGAGATCTGCCAGGCCACGGAATGCTTTGATCTTGCAGGCCGGGATTACAAAATAGATCCTGATTTACTGAGAGCAATATCATGGCAAGAATCCCGTTACCGGGTTAATGCCATCGGTATTAATCCGGTAACGGGATATGGCAGCGGACTGATGCAGGTAGATTCCCAGCATTTTAACGAACTGGCCCGCTACGGAATTAAGCCAGAACATCTGACAACAGATCCCTGCATGAACATTTATACCGGTGCTTATTATCTGGCAATAGCATTTAAAAAATGGGGCGTCACCTGGGAGGCCGTTGGTGCA
>NZ_JAVUPQ010000529.1:0-541 GCF_032029835.1 Escherichia sp. AM3
ATACTTGGGGCAATAGCTTAATGGCTCTTCGCGGCTCTGGTAACGATGTCTACCATCTCAATTATCACATGACTACGGAGAATATTAACTTTTTCGGCAAGAACCCTACGCTTGGCCATTGTGAGATCCTGGGAACCTCTAACGTAGGTAAAACCGTTCTCATGATGATCATGTCTTATGCGGCACAGCAATTTGGTACGCCTGAATCATTTCCGGAAAACCGAAAAGTAAGGAAGCTAACCACAGTCTTCTTTGATAAGGACAGAGCGGGAGAAGTGGGTATTCGTGCTATGGGCGGGGCTTATTTTCGTGTGAAGGGCGGAGAGCCTACCGGGTGGAACCCGGCAGCCCTCCCGCCAACTAAGCGAAACATAGCATTTGTAAAAGACATAATAAGGCTGATATGTAAGCTCAACGGCAATACGGTTGATGATTACCAACATTCGCTGATTTCTTCAGCCGTTGACCGTCTTATGCAAAGGGAAGACCGTTCCTTTCCTATCAGCAAGCTCATCCCGCTGATCATGGAGCCGGATGATAC
>NZ_JAVUPQ010000530.1:0-539 GCF_032029835.1 Escherichia sp. AM3
ACTCCGGTACTCCAGTCAGTATCAGGAATCAGGTAGTCCACCGCACCTTCCACGCCGTAAATACGGAGTTTGTCGTCCACCACGCTGATGGTCAGATCTTTATTCGCCACCACGCTCTTATCAGAAATCGAATAGTAGGCCGCGATTTGGGTACGCAGATTATTGCCAGTAAAGCGCCAGCCCAGCTCATAAGAATCGACTTTCACGCCTTCCAGCTTGCTGTCGCTGACGTTCACACTCTTTGTTAGAGGAAGATGGCCGTTCACTGCAGCACCATAGATGCCGCGACCATAGTATTTACCCGGGTCCGGCAGCTCCACGCCCTGGGAGAAGTTGAGCCATGCCTGCTGGCGTTCGGTGATGTGCATCAGCAGACCGGCGTTGAACAGGAAGTTGTCGTAATCGACTGAGCCGCCAGGAATGGCGTCGGCGGATGTAGCCTTCCCGGCGGCAATCTGCCGTTGCTGCGCGTAGCCGATGAAATCATCAATCTTGTTTTCAGTGTACTGATAGCGTACGCCACCGTTGAGGGTAAAGAG
>NZ_JAVUPQ010000531.1:0-532 GCF_032029835.1 Escherichia sp. AM3
TCCCTGCTCCGGAAAGATATGGCTCAACACCAGCGAAGGCCGACAAAATCTTCGCGATATCAGACTGGAGGCGCTTCGTCGCCGGGTAGGCATCGTATTTGAAGATGCTTTTCTGTTTGCCGGTACGGTGGCGGAAAATATCGCCTATGGCCACCCTCAGGCAACGGCGGACGACATTCGCCGTGCGGCAGCTGCTGCAGGAGCCAGCGATTTTATCAACGCCCTGCCGAAAGGCTTCGATAGCCTGTTAACCGAACGGGGTACGAATCTTTCCGGCGGGCAGAGGCAGCGAATAGCGCTGGCGCGGGCGCTCATTACTGCACCGGACGTGTTAATCCTGGATGATACCACCTCAGCGGTTGATGCTGTTACGGAAGCGGAGATTAATACCGCGCTGGGTCGCTATGCTGACGAAGGGCATATGCTGCTGGTGATTGCCCGACGGCGTTCAACACTTCAGCTAGCCAGCCGGGTTGTGGTGCTGGATAAGGGCCGTATGGTGGATACCGGAACCCCGGCAGAACTTGAAGCG
>NZ_JAVUPQ010000532.1:0-531 GCF_032029835.1 Escherichia sp. AM3
TGAAGGCAACGTTGTAAGGATTTACGACCAGGTAAACAAGCCGTCGAAATCGGATGTTGGACTTAGCAATGTAACGAACGATGCGCAGGTAAAAAAAACCGGCGATATTATGTCAGGTGATCTGTCGATCACTAAAGCAACACCTTCACTATACCTGCGTTCAAAAAGTGGAACCGCCCATGTATGGTTCCAAAATGAGGATCAGTCGGAACGCGGCGTTATTTTTGCGCCTACAAATACTGATACGCTTGGCGAAGTTCACATCAGGGCTAAAAACGCAAAAGGTCAATCAAGTGGTGATTTTATTGTTCGTCACGACGGGATGGTAGAAGCCCTTAATCTAAAAGTAACGAGAAAAATCAATGGAGCCACCGCAGAATTTGCAAACACAAGCACTAACTCCGATGATACCACGGTAAATATCAAAGGATCACAGCATACGCCTTTGGTTTTAACGCGCAACAACACAATTAAAAACTTATCCATTGGGTTTAAGGTTGATGATGTTGATCAAAAATACCTGGGTATAGC
>NZ_JAVUPQ010000533.1:0-524 GCF_032029835.1 Escherichia sp. AM3
GCTACAACACCGCGCCGACACCGCTTTTTAGGGGTGGTACTGACTATTTTCATAAAAAACATCATCTTATATTAGGGGTGCTGCTAGCTGCGCGGTGTGTTTTTTTACAGGACGCCCCTGGGGGCGCTGCCAGGGGTGTCTGTTCAGATATGTAGCAATGAGTCAGGGATTCACGAACTGAAAATGTCCGAAAATGTGTCTCATGGGCACTGTATGCGCCCAAACCGATCGTCATTCACTTTCATGCATAGCTATGCAGTGAGCTGAAAGCGAGCCTGACGCATTTTTCCGGTTTACCCCGGGGAAAACATCTCTTTTTGCGGTGTTTGCGGCAGAATCGCGTTCAGCGCGTTTTAGCGGTGCGCGCAATACGGGATTATGGTAAATATGATTGATATTCGTAGATGCTGGGTTAACTATTTATTTTGTGCGTGGAGTTGAAATTGGTAATGATTAGAATGGCTATGACCTATAAATGTTTATCATGCCATTGGTGTAAAACTGTGCCTAAATGTAGCGATGTT
>NZ_JAVUPQ010000534.1:0-523 GCF_032029835.1 Escherichia sp. AM3
CTGAACATTTCATCACTTGAGTCGGGCTCACCTGCGGGAGAAAGCGACTCCAGAACAGCCATAACCCGTTGGCTCATGCTGTGGTACAGCGCATAATTGCTGGAAAATACATGTATTTTCTTCTCCAGGCGCATCTGTCTCACCTGAAACCAGGGCTGCCCCATTCTGATGCCAAGGGCTTTTGCCTCCGGGCTGCGCGCGATCACACAGCCATCGTTATTGCTGAGTACGATGACCGGTTCGTTGCGAAGGTCCGGGCGGAAAACTTTTTCACATGAGGCGTAGAAACTGTTGATATCAGCCAGTGCAAACATCAGCGTAACTCCCGCGTCCTGTGTATCACGTGAGTGACAACACCAAAAATACAGATGTTTTCCGGATACAGTGTGCGGAACTCCGGGCTGTCTGAAACCGGCTCCAGTGCCGGGCGTGGGCGCAACAGCAGTCGTTTGACGGTGAACTCACCGTCGATCTCAGCGATAACGATGTCCCCGTGTTGTGGTTTTTCGGCCCTGTCCACTAC
>NZ_JAVUPQ010000535.1:0-516 GCF_032029835.1 Escherichia sp. AM3
GTTTAACGAGGTCATTAAAACGTCCAGTTGGGTAAATTGTTCTTTATAGCGCGCGACCTGCGCATCAATGCGATCGCTGGCGGCGTTGTAGTCTTTAGTTAATTTATTCAGGGTCTTACTAACGCCATCGGTAGCGGCTTTAATAATGCCCGTTGTCGAAAGCCAACTGGTCAGGTTGCTGCCGATGGTGGTCGTGATGCCGGTTTTTTTACCATCGCCAACAATCAATGCACCTACGCCGCTGGCATCTTTTTTCAATGCAGCGGTGAGTTTGTCGGCATCCAGTTCCAGTTTGCCATCGCTGGGATCGGTCGTGATACCAATCTGCGCCAGCGTTTTATAGTTGGAAGAACTGACGGTATTACTCAGCATCGACTTCAACTGCGTCTGAATCGTCCGCAACGTGGAGTCGCCGAGCAGTGCGCCATTGCTAGAACTCTGGCTATCAGCTCCCGCATCTACGGCGGTGTATTTGGTCAGGCTGCTGAAGGTATCTATTAGCGAGTTATAGGCATT
>NZ_JAVUPQ010000536.1:0-509 GCF_032029835.1 Escherichia sp. AM3
ACCATACATCGTCTCTGGAGAAAAACAGTAACTTGGCAGAGGCGCTGGGACTCTCCGGCACACCGGGGATCATCGTCATGCCCGTTAGCGGAGCCACTCCTGACACCATCACGGTCTTCCCGGAAGCCGTCACCGCTGACAGACTCCAGGCCGCTATCCGGAAAGCCACCCAGGTGAAATGACCAGCAGAGACTTTTGTTCATTTACGATCAGGCCTGCTGCCGTAGTCTTCTGGCGGGAACAGCCATCTAATCACAGTAGTTTGGAATTGTAACGGAACTAAATTTAGACTATATTAAGTTCTGATTTAACGACAAGGCCTCCACTATGAAAGTTGAAACAATCTCTTTCGTAAAAAAGAACGCAGCATCCCTGGATCTTTCTGAGCCTATTCTGGTTACCCAAAACGGTGTACCTGCTTATGTTATTGAGTCATATGACCAGCAACAGGAACGGGAAAATGCCATAGCACTTCTTAAACTTTTGACGCTATCTGAACAGGATAACGC
>NZ_JAVUPQ010000537.1:0-507 GCF_032029835.1 Escherichia sp. AM3
GCTCTGGAGGCTGTCCACCCGCCATAATGCATTGCGCTCCAATAGCTTTCGCTGCATCCAGAACTTTTTTCTGATATTCAGCTTTTTCGCCTTTTTTACTGGCAAAAGGATCTCCGACAATCACCAGTTTGAGGTTATCTTGTATCTTATTCAGCTGATTAAAAGCCTCCATAAGCATCAGGCAACCTTTATCTGGTGATATCCTTCCTGCAAATAATAACACGGTATCATTTGCATCAATGTTCAGTTTCTGCCTCAAATCTTCAGTATTATTTTGTTCATACGATTCAGAACAAAAACCATTAGGCACAATAGCAATATTTGCATCAGGCATTTTTTCCGAATAGAAATCGAAAAGAAACTGGCTAGGAACAATTATCTTTGCATTTTTGTCTAACTCACCTGGCTCGAAAGCATTATGAAGATGCATAACTAGCTGCGCGTGAGGGCTTCTGCTACGAATCTGTTTATACAGCTTCATGCTATTGTGGATAACAATAACAGAGT
>NZ_JAVUPQ010000538.1:0-506 GCF_032029835.1 Escherichia sp. AM3
CTCATAATCAATGTAGAGATGACTAATATCCTGAAACTGACTGAACTAATTGAGTCAAACTCGGCAAGGATTCGATACTATTCCTGTGTAACTTTCTTAAGGAACGAGAATGAAACAGGAAGTGGAAAAGTGGCGACCTTTTGGACATCCGGATGGTGATATTCGTGATTTATCATTTCTTGATGCTCATCAGGCTGTCTACGTTCAGCATCATGAGGGCAAAGAGCCTTTAGAGTATCGCTTTTGGGTTACCTACTCTCTTCACTGCTTCACAAAAGATTATGAACATCAGACGAACGAAGAAAAACAATCGTTAATGTACCACGCGCCTAAAGAATCTCGTCCCTTCTGCCAGCACCGTTATAACTTAGCGCGCACACACTTAAAAAGAACTATTTTGGCGCTGCCAGAAAGCAACGTTATTCATGCCGGGTATGGTAGCTATGCCGTGATTGAGGTGGACTTAGACGGAGGAGATAAGGCATTTTACTTTGTTGCGTTCAGGG
>NZ_JAVUPQ010000539.1:0-506 GCF_032029835.1 Escherichia sp. AM3
GAACTCATCCCAGCCGTTGTTCATCTTTTCCCAGAATTCCGGGTTTTTAAGATAGGCTTCGCTGTCCGGGGAGTACGTTTTTTTGCCGCGCCAGAAACCGGGGCTGGAGAAGAGAACGGTATCGTCAATATCGAAGCCCACGGCTATCGGCGGGCGACCCGTCAGGCTATTTTCGATTTGTGCCACTGAAACCCAGTGAATGGGGGCCTGTTCGGCAAGAATGGCGGCGGTGGTGCCGGTGTAAAGCGGCGTGGGTGCAGAAGCCCGTGCAACAACGGCGCTATTAAGCGAGAACAATAAGCAGGCGGCGCTGAGCGCCAGTGTGATCTTGCGCATATTTTCCCCTGAATATTCAGTTTGTTATCTTTTTATTTTGAGCGGATGGTCAAAAAACTATCCGACCATAACCCCAGCGGTAGGGGAAGGAAAGGAGTTTTTACTTATGGGGCTGAATAAAAAGAAGACGATCACAAAGCGCAGAAGAAACGTGTAGGTCCGGTAAGCGA
>NZ_JAVUPQ010000540.1:0-503 GCF_032029835.1 Escherichia sp. AM3
GCTTAATATCATAGTGAGTAGTTTCAACGACCTGGAGGACATATTTTCACAAAGGTCAGGGCAATCATGACAGAGCAGAAACGACCGGTACTGACACTGAAACGGAAAACGGAAGGGGAAACACCGACCCGGAGCCGGAAAACCATCATCAATGTCACCACGCCACCAAAATGGAAGGTGAAAAAGCAGAAACTGGCGGAGAAGGCTGCCCGGGAAGCAGAGCTGGCGGCCAAGAAAGCACAGGCCAGACAGGCGCTGTCCATTTATCTGACGCTGCCCTCGCTGGATGAGGCGGTGAACACTCTGAAACCCTGGTGGCCGGGATTGTTTGACGGTAACACGCCCCGGCTTCTGGCCTGCGGTATCCGGGACGTGTTACTGGAAGACGTGGCGCAGCGGAATATCCCGCTCTCGCATAAAAAACTGCGCCGGGCGCTGAAGGCCATCACCCGTTCAGAAAGCTATCTGTGTGCCATGAAAGCCGGTGCCTGCCGGTATGACAC
>NZ_JAVUPQ010000541.1:0-501 GCF_032029835.1 Escherichia sp. AM3
GGGAGCCCCTTAACTAGCAGCCCTGCTTCTTCAAGTTTTTGAGCAAACTCTGTTACCGGATCGTCCGCATTCATCGACAGTTCATGGGGGCGGGGCATCCATCGCTCGAACCGGGTCAGGTCGGCTCCTGGTCGGGCATACCAGAGGCGGTGCTCATCGTCCCATTTAAGGGCTTTCTGCCCATCGCTGAGACGCGGGTGGGCGTTGATGGCGTCGTCCTTCTCTTCGTGAGGTACGGCAAGCCATACGCGGTGACTTTTGTGCATGGTCACATTCCTGGAAGATATTGAGGGAGGAGCGCGGGAGCGCTATGGGGAACGAACGGGTTACATCGGGTTCAGAGACCAGTCCAGTCTCGTGGTTTTTCAACAAAATGCCGGTACCACCAGGGGCGACCGGAGGCAATCTTTCCCCTGAAGGTACTTATTACGCGCAGGCAGATAGCCCGTACACTCCAGCCAAAGAAATTCAGGGCAACAAAGAATCCCAGAATGGCGGAAC
>NZ_JAVUPQ010000542.1:0-498 GCF_032029835.1 Escherichia sp. AM3
GTCACGCACACTTTCGCTTCGATATCAGGATCTCTGGCCAGCGCATGAACCAGAGGCGCCATCTTGATGGCCTCCGGCCTGGTGCCAAATCCGGTTAGTACTTTCACATCGATTCTCTTCGATTAGACGATGAAGGCCGCAGCCTTCATCGTAGACGGCGTTCTTAGTTTGTGCGGCGACGCAATAACGCTACGCCAGCGCCAGTCAGTGCGCCCACAATCCCCCACATGATCATCAGGAATGCGCGACGCGGACTATCGCGTTTTACAGGCTCTTCAGGTGTTCTTAAATAACGATAGGTCTGAAAACGCGGGTCGAGCGTTGGACCGACGTTGAGCGTATTGAGCATCGCGCGGTTTTGGTCGTAATCAAGGTCAAAATCAGGGCCAACGGCCTGGATATTTTCCAGACGCGCCTGAAGCATTGGGCGACCAAGAAGGAACATTTCTGAATCCGGGAGTTCGTCAGCCGGAACATCCGTTTCGCTACGGGAAATAT
>NZ_JAVUPQ010000543.1:0-494 GCF_032029835.1 Escherichia sp. AM3
GAGCAGCAGGCTGGCTGAAAATCCTATGGCCCGATATTGCGATTCGGGCCTTTCCTTTCTCTAAGCTGAATCTGGCGCATAGCTAAAGTTTCTCTTTCCCGCTACAGTTACTTTTCCACGGCGAAAGGAGATAAACATGCTTTATATCTTTGACTTAGGAAATGTAATCGTCGATATCGATTTTAACCGGGTGCTGGGCGCATGGAGCGATTTTAGCCGTGTTCCGCTGGCGACGTTAAAGCAGAATTTCGCGATGGGTGAGACTTTCCATCTGCACGAGCGCGGTGAGATCAGCGATGAAGCGTTCGCAGAGCGTTTCTGTCAGGAAATGGGTCTCTCGTTAAGCTACGAGCAGTTTTCCCACGGCTGGCAGGCCATATTTGTCGCGATCCGCCCCGAAGTGATCGACATCATGCACAAGCTGCGCGAGCAGGGGCATCGTGTCGTCGTCCTGTCGAATACCAACCGCCTGCATACCACCTTCTGGCCGGATG
>NZ_JAVUPQ010000544.1:0-493 GCF_032029835.1 Escherichia sp. AM3
TCGGTGATGGCAAGCAATACTGCTCCAGCTATCAGGCATCCCATTCCCATTCGCAAGACACTTGGGCTGCCCCACTTGGGTATCACACGCCCCATAAAACGAGCCGTAAACACCATGGCAATTGCCACTGTGGCGAACAGCAGGCTGAAGCCAAGCTGAGACACACCTTGCCTGCCCATCATTAGTCCGGGCGCAATGGAGAAAAAGACGAAGAAGCTACCCATTCCAGCGGCGTAACACAACGTGTACAACCAGAAGTTCAGGCACTTAACGGGGAGTAGCAGCTGCGACCATTGCAAGCCCGCAACTCGTTGCACCCGGGTTTCAGGCCAGAATCGCCACGCTGCTGCAGATGCAGCGATCATGCCCAAACCTAGAAACGCAAAGATAGCCCGCCACCCAAGCCACATGTCGACGAGCGCTCCGAGCAATGGGCCTACCGCCGGGACCATGGCCAGCATGGATCCGAGTATGCCGTAAATGACATTACTTT
>NZ_JAVUPQ010000545.1:0-490 GCF_032029835.1 Escherichia sp. AM3
CGGTTACGCAGTCGATGGTGCCCTTCAGGGACGCCAGCAGGGCGATGTTCAGCGTCTGCGTCAGGGCACCGGCAGAAACGGTCTGCCCGGCGTTGGTGCCGTAGAATGGGGTGGCGAAATCGCTGATGAACTGAGCGCGATCTTTACGCAGTCCGTCGCGAATCCCGCTGAACACGCTCTGATCGACCCCTTCCGGGTAGCTTTCGGATTTGCCGAAAATGGGCGTTACCGCGCCCAGCAGGGCAAGACCGGCCGCGCGTTCGCTGCCGTAGTTGTTGATGTAACGCGTCACGTCGCCGCCGCCCATGGAGAAGCCCACCAGCGTCACGTCGCGCAGATCCAGCGTGGTGATCAGGTCGTTAATGTCGGACGCAAAGGTATCGTAGTCATAGCCGTTCCACGGCTGATCCGAACGCCCAAACCCGCGACGGTCAAAGGCGATGGTGCGGTAGCCGCGCTCGGCCAGGAAGTTCAGCTGGCTGTCCCACAT
>NZ_JAVUPQ010000546.1:0-488 GCF_032029835.1 Escherichia sp. AM3
GGCTGAAGGTGTTCTGTCTACGCCCTTAACCCCCAGATTTTCTAACTGCCACTCATTTCTGTGAACCGTTTTCCAGCCATGCTGAACACCATTTTTATCGAGCGCCGGGATTTTTACTTCTTTCTGACCAAGTTTCTTCAGTCTGACAAGATCACCTGCTTTAACGCTTTCCCGCGAACATAAGTCCCCAAAATCAGCCCCCCAGTATGTTTTCTCAACCCCCTTGTTAAGAGTCTTTAGCTTTATAAAATGTTGCTTAGACTTTGTTTTATCGTTCTGATAATGGTCATAGCCAATATCAACAACCTCATAAACACCTTTCTGTCTTTTTGGTGCTGTATTATGTGCATCTTTAACAGACTGATTAAGTCCATGCTGTTGCTTATGGGTCGCTTTAACGTCATAACCTTTTAACTTCAACTCTTCACAAAAACCTGTTCGTGGTTGGGGTGGGTGGTGTTGGGGGGTTTCAGCGCGTTTAACGTCAT
>NZ_JAVUPQ010000547.1:0-485 GCF_032029835.1 Escherichia sp. AM3
CGTTAAAATCATGCAAGGGTTCTTTGGCAAAGCGCCGGTTATAATCCTTCTGCAAATGCAGTGGCCGCTTCTATTGTACAGATCCCCTTAAGCCTGAGCTCCTTAACGAGTCGGTCCTGAAGTGTCAAATGAGCACGTTCAACGCGGCCTTTTGCCTGGCTGGTTTCAGCACACAAAGGAGTAATATTAAGGCAGCGCATGGCCCTGGCAAACTGGGTTTCGCCGGGGCCGGTGGTGGCGTGCTTATTATTGACTCTGAATACGCTGGCTTTATCGCTGTAGAGGATCATCGGTTTACCGTATTTCTCGATATAGCCACGTGTAGCTTCAAAATAGGTAAATGTGGACTCAGATTTCACAAACAGCAGGTGCATCAGGCGACTGGTGGCATCGTCAACATAGACCAGGGCAGAACAGGGTCGCCCCCGGTTTTCAAACCAGTGGTGGTCGCAGCCATCAATTTGTATCAGCTCGCCAGTACAAGG
>NZ_JAVUPQ010000548.1:0-483 GCF_032029835.1 Escherichia sp. AM3
GTTGTACGGTTTACCGTCAGGGCTGATGTGCTGTTTTTCCGTCCGCCTCCCCAGCGCATCGTACACATACCGGTATGTCCCCCGCGCTGTCGTCACTTCCACCATCCGGTGTTCCGCATCATAACGGTAACTCTGCGTTCCGCTCCGGCCCTCCTTTTCCACAGCACGGCCAAATTCGTCATAACGGTAGTGCACACCACGGTAAGACATCAGCCGGTTGAACGGCACCACGCTGTTTTCTGCCGTGGCCCTTTCCCCCGCGCGCCTCCCCAGCAGGTTTCCCGCCGCGTCGTACTGCCAGCTCGCCAGATACCCCTCATCCTCCGAACGGCACGCCGTGATGCGCCCCGTGGGGTCGTAGAAGTAATCCGTTTCCCCCCGCCGGCTGTGCCGCGTCTTCAGCAGTTCATCCTCGCCACTGTAGCTGTACTGCCGGTCCGTGAACGTCTCCGGTACCACCCCGCGCATCCCGCTGTATGTCTC
>NZ_JAVUPQ010000549.1:0-482 GCF_032029835.1 Escherichia sp. AM3
TGCTAAATCCGGGAGCCAGGGAAGAGCTGAATGCGGCTTCCAGCATATGGCTGACAAAAGCACAATATCAGTATCTCCTCAGAATGGAAAATACTCTCCAGCCTGAGTCGAGGATATCCCTGCTCCTGGAACTGGTATCAAATGCCGAACATCACGGCTTTATGGAGCGCCTTGTAAACATCCCATAGCCAGTATTTCCCGGCCTTCGGGCCGGGCTTTTTTCAATTCAAGAGAATATTCCGGAGTGAAGCCTGCACGAAGCCATCCCCACCATGGACTCCCCCTGTCTTTTGATGGAACCGTGTATTTCTTAATGGCGAAAGAAATAAAAGGCTTCACCCCAGAGTATTGATTCGTTTTATCAAAGGCCGGCCCGTGCCATCACGTGTGGCGGAGAGAACGGATACCGGTCTTCTTTTCATCTCACAGTAGGACATTCGCATGACCACGACAGAACATCCCGTGCGCCAGTTGCTCTGGTG
>NZ_JAVUPQ010000550.1:0-477 GCF_032029835.1 Escherichia sp. AM3
ATTTCGCCTTCCACATCAGTGTTAACCAGTTCTTTCTGCAATTCGAGTCGTTGCAGTTCCATCTGATAGATACGATTATCAAAATCTGCTGCCTGAGTCTGAATCTGACTCTCCAGAGTGGTTATCTGCAGGGCATTTTGTTCATTTTGTCCGCTCAGACTGAGAAGGTTGTTTTGTTGTTGATAATATAATGCAACTTGGTTAGTTAATTGATCTTTATTAATCAGTCCTTTTGACTGATAGTATCTGTAATTCTCCATATTATTTTTCATTATTTTTATCCCTTCCTCTGCACGCTGTATAATGTCTGATGAGCGACGGAACGCATCTGTGTATTGCAGACGTTGTTTTTCCAGGGTATCTAGCGTTATTTTTTTACTTTCTTCCAGACGGGAAATAATGTTGTTCACACGAACCAGCTGGTTTTCTATATCCCGGCGATGATTATCAGTGACAATACCATTGCGTGTACTTTTA
>NZ_JAVUPQ010000551.1:0-477 GCF_032029835.1 Escherichia sp. AM3
TGATTATAGTGTAGGTATTGGAACAGGTTTAGAATTAGGACATTTCCAGTTTATGTTTGGCTATGATTACCCTCTTAGTAACAGTTCGAAAGATCCAGACCTAAGTCAAGTACGCCACCACAACTTCAGAGCAAGTATAGCATATTCATTTAGAAAGCTAAAAAAATAAAACTAACCTAGGGCTTTGGATATTTTCAAGGCATCTGATAAAGACTTAACATCATGGGTGCGGAGATAATCTGCACCTTTTTTGTATGCATACATTTCTGCTGCAAGAGTTGGTGCTAAACGAGATTTCACATCGGTTCCAGTTATTTTACCTAAGAATGATTTCCGTGACACTGCAATCATTACTTGCAAATTAAAAGCTTCTTGAATTTCAGGGAAACGCTTCAAAACAAGAATAGATGTTTCTGGATTAGAGCCTAAAAAGAAGCCCATACCCGGATCAAGAATAATTCGTTCACGCTTTACACC
>NZ_JAVUPQ010000552.1:0-476 GCF_032029835.1 Escherichia sp. AM3
CAGATGGACCCGGTGTACACGCCGGCGCGAAAAATCCACCTGTACCACTGCGACCATCGCGGCCTGCCGCTGGCGCTCATCAGCACGGAAGGGGCAACAGCGTGGTGCGCAGAATATGATGAATGGGGCAACCTGCTGAGTGATGAGAACCCGCATCATCTGCAGCAGCTCATTCGCCTGCCGGGTCAGCAGTATGATGAGGAGTCCGGCCTGTATTACAACCGCCACCGCTATTATGACCCGCTGCAGGGGCGGTATATCACTCAGGATCCGATTGGGCTGAAGGGGGGATGGAATTTTTATCAGTATCCGTTGAATCCGGTCATAAATGTAGATCCGCAAGGTTTGGTTGATATAAATTTATACCCCGAAAGTGATCTTATCCATTCTGTAGCTGATGAGGGTGATGCTGCCAACTTACTGATTTAGTGTATGATGGTGTTTTTGAGGTGCTCCAGTGGCTTCTGTTTCTATCA
>NZ_JAVUPQ010000553.1:0-476 GCF_032029835.1 Escherichia sp. AM3
ATACTGAAGAGCACAATCAGGGCTATGAAGCAGTCAGAACAGCGGGCAAATAATGTCCCTGCGCTGATAAAAGCGCTTTTATGTACGGGCACATGTCTTCTTATCAGTATTACTGGTAACGCCATTCAGTACTGGCACTCAACGAATGTGGAGCGCGAATATTTCGCTACAGACAATGGTCGTCTGGTCAGGCTGGCACCAACAAGTCAGCCAGCATGGAGTCAGAATGATGCAATGGCCTTTGGCAGCCAGGCACTGGCGACCGCATTCAACCTGGATTTTGTGCACTATCGTTCACAGATCTCCTCCCTGTCTCCGCGTTTTTCTGACGAAGGTTTTGTCGGATATGTGAATGCATTACAGGCATCTAACATTCTGGAGACGATCAAGAAAGAGAAGATGAATCTGACCGCCACGACAGGTGCTGGCGTTCTGGTACGACAGGGACAAATGTCCGACGGCGTATGGTTCTGGAC
>NZ_JAVUPQ010000554.1:0-474 GCF_032029835.1 Escherichia sp. AM3
GGTGTGTACCATGCTGGAGAAGCGAGTCAGGCACAAAATTCTGTATCTCGGTTCCAAAGATGACACCCGCGATGAACAGCGTTATCAGGGGTATTGCGATGCGATGATGCTGCATAATCTTTCCCCATTACGCATGAATCCACGCGCCATCTCATCCATTCATTTAGGAATGCAGTTAATGCGTGATGCCCTTAGCGCAAACCCGGATTTAGACGGTGTATTTTGCACCAATGACGATATTGCGATGGGTGCGCTTCTGCTGTGCCGCGAGCGAAACCTCGCCGTGCCAGAACAAATTTCCATTGCGGGTTTTCATGGGCTGGAGATTGGCAGGCAAATGATCCCAAGCCTCGCCAGCGTAATTACTCCCCGTTTTGATATTGGTCGGATGGCCGCCCAAATGTTGCTGAGCAAAATTAAAAATAACGATCACAACCACAACACTGTTGACCTCGGGTATCAGATTTATCACGG
>NZ_JAVUPQ010000555.1:0-474 GCF_032029835.1 Escherichia sp. AM3
CTTTCATGGAGGCTATTGCCACTGAAAGCACTGAAGAGGTGCGCTTCCATTATGTGTTCATCGACGGCTACTGGAAGGTGATGTACCGCACGCCGGAAGGCTGGAAGATGAAAGCGCTCGCGCTGGCACTGCGTCGCTGTCCGAAATGAAAAAAAGGCAGGGCGATAAAACCTGCCTCTCTCCGCCGGCGCTTCCCCGCCAGGAAGTCCGGCATCTCAATCACTATCTATGGAGATTATGCCATGAGACCATCAATTATCTTCGCAACCGCCGAGTATGTAAAGCGTCTGCGTGAAGAGTGCCTGCGGGAGAATAAACCCCTGCACCGCCATACCCGCTTCAGACGTCAGGAGCTGGCACAGGATGAGATTAACCCGGACGTCCTGGCGATGAGCGGTCATATCGCCAGACGCTGCAGTGAGCAGAAGCGGGTGCGTATCCCCGCTATGAAAGTCAGCGAATGGGGCCACCTGC
>NZ_JAVUPQ010000556.1:0-473 GCF_032029835.1 Escherichia sp. AM3
ACATCAGCGATGGCAAAGCGTTTGACCTGGTGACCCTGCCGGTCAGCCAGATGGGGATGGCCGTTGCGCCGTTTGAGAAGCCGCATCCGGTCCTGCGCATTCAGCCGCTACAGATCACCGCCTCCGGTACGCTGCCGGAGACCCTCACCACGCTGCCAGCACTCCCGTCGCTGGACGGGCTTACACAGCGTAAACTTCAGCTCTCCATGGACCCGATGCTCGACATGATGGGCATGCAGGCGCTGATGAAGAAGTACGGCAATCAGGCCATGGCGGGAATGCATCACGGCCAGATGATGGGCCATATGAATATGGACCACGGCAATATGGGCGGCATGGATCACGGCGGCCATGGTTTCGATTTCCACAACGCCAACCGCATCAACGGCAAAGCGTTCGATATGAACACGCCCATGTTCGCCGCCACGAAAGGGCAGTTTGAACGCTGGGTGATTTCAGGCGAAGGCGACATG
>NZ_JAVUPQ010000557.1:0-472 GCF_032029835.1 Escherichia sp. AM3
TTCCTGCCCTTAGTTACGTTTCCGCAGTCATCAATCGATGAACTGACGGATCAGTTCCAGAACTGCAATCAGCGCGTTTGCAACGGCGACCACAGCCCTGAGAACGATGATTAACAGGTTAATCATCCGTTTCTCCAGGTTGATACTGGAGGAAGTCGCCGTTGCTTGCTCATACATCGCCTGTCACAACGGCTCTCTCACATTGTTGGATGTAGAGTACCTTCCCCCTGCCAGAGCACTGAACACAGCACCACCTGTTTGTTCAGCCAGGACTTTAATTCGTTCATACCCAGATAGCACAGGGTTTCGAAGCAAGGGAGGCACACTGTACAGCGCCAACACAAAGATTATACAGATGCACGCATAAAATTCATTTAAAGAAATGGCCATTGACAGACAATCTGAAGTCAAACTAGACAACTGGTGTCTAGTGCCATAATATTGTGGATGTTGGATGTAGAGTATCTTCCTC
>NZ_JAVUPQ010000558.1:0-471 GCF_032029835.1 Escherichia sp. AM3
GCCTGCCGGGGCAGCAGTATGATGAGGAGTCCGGCCTGTATTACAACCGCCACCGCTATTATGACCCGCTGCAGGGGAGGTATATCACTCAGGATCCGATTGGGCTGAAGGGGGGATGGAATTTTTATCAGTATCCGCTGAATCCGGTTCAGTATATAGATTCAATGGGACTGGCATCAAAATATGGACACTTAAATAATGGCGGATATGGAGCGAGACCCAACAAACCGCCTACGCCCGATCCAAGTAAATTGCCGGACATAGCGAAACAATTAAGACTGCCATATCCTATTGACCAGG
Source organism: Escherichia sp. AM3 (assembly GCF_032029835.1). NCBI lineage: Bacteria > Pseudomonadati > Pseudomonadota > Gammaproteobacteria > Enterobacterales > Enterobacteriaceae > Escherichia > Escherichia sp. AM3. The sequence goes on from NZ_JAVUPQ010000558.1 coordinate 301, forward strand.
CCAGTAGTGCGCCTAATGTTTTCAAAACATTCTTCAGAGCATTAAGCCCTTACGACTACACACTGTATTGCAGGAAGTGGGTAAAACCAAATCTGACGGTAATGACTCCAACTTATTGATAGTGTTTTATGTTCAGATAATGCCCGATGACTTTGTCATGCAGCTCCACCG
>NZ_JAVUPQ010000559.1:0-471 GCF_032029835.1 Escherichia sp. AM3
GGCTTACATTGATGCCATCGCATCGCGTTATTTAAAAAGTGCTCGCTATTCTTTTAATAAGAGAGTGCGAACCGCCATTTTCTCTTATATGGACTGTTTACTCAGCGAAAGGAGAATGCCAATGCAAAATAAAAAAACAATTCACGTTGCCGTTGTTGACAGCTGCGAATTCACGATGATTGGCCTGCAATCGCTTGGAAAGCGTGAGCCTGATGAAAAACACGACGTTATTTTCCATGGATTTACCCATATCGAAGAACTTGCTATGAGTGAACAACTCTTTGATATCATCATTTATGATCCGTTGAATACGCGTCATTTCCGGGTGACGACGAATGACGACATTCTCTGTATTAAACAGAAACAAGTGACGGCGAAGATCTATATCTATTCGTTATCCGCCGGCTATTTGAAATTCAAACATGTTGATGGAGTCATCAGCAAAAGAGTCTCCCTGGGGGATATCAAAGC
>NZ_JAVUPQ010000560.1:0-470 GCF_032029835.1 Escherichia sp. AM3
GTTGTCGTGATAACGGCAGGGGTTGATGTGGTACTACTTGCTTGGAGAGTTGTGTAGTTTTTCCCTATATAAGAGCGGGCTGCACTGGCCCAGTTGCTGACAAGACGAGCTTCAGCCTGCCAACCTTTGGTTTTTAAATAGTCCTGCCATATGCCTGCTCCCCAGGCAACTATGATCATAACAATCAATAAAGCCGCGCCAATTTCCAGCGATGCCCAGCCTCGGTCATATTTTTTCATCAGATTACCCATAGTGGTTGATAAAGATTATCCAGTAGCAAAAGGACATGGCCAAGACACAGCCATGGACCCAGTGGGCCTTCTTTATGTCCTTTTATGCACCATGTTGAATGCCATAAGACAAATCCTCCTGCGCCCAGCAACACACTCCATATGGCGTTATATAGCCCTGACCATGCGGTAATACCTGCAATAAGCCACAGGTCTCCTGTGCCAATATTAAGACGATGG
>NZ_JAVUPQ010000561.1:0-469 GCF_032029835.1 Escherichia sp. AM3
GCAGAAAACTGCGATCTTATCGCCCACCAGCCGCCGCAGACTTTCTGGCAGGCGCTGCAACTGTGTTACTTCATCCAGTTGATTTTGCAGATCGAATCTAACGGTCACTCAGTATCGTTTGGTCGTATGGACCAGTATCTCTACCCGTACTATCGCCGCGACGTTGAACTCAACCAGACGCTGGATCGCGAACACGCCATCGAGATGCTGCATAGCTGCTGGCTGAAACTGCTGGAAGTGAACAAGATCCGCTCCGGCTCACACTCAAAAGCCTCTGCGGGAAGTCCGCTGTATCAGAACGTCACTATTGGCGGGCAAAATCTGGTTGATGGTCAACCAATGGACGCGGTGAATCCACTCTCTTACGCGATCCTCGAATCCTGCGGTCGCCTGCGTTCCACTCAGCCTAACCTCAGCGTGCGTTACCATGCAGGAATGAGCAACGATTTCCTCGACGCCTGCGTACAGG
>NZ_JAVUPQ010000562.1:0-464 GCF_032029835.1 Escherichia sp. AM3
ATGACTGGGGTGAAGTCGTAACAAGGTAACCGTAGGGGAACCTGCGGTTGGATCACCTCCTTACCTTAAAGAAGCGTACTTTGCAGTGCTCACACAGATTGTCTGATGAAAATGAGCAGTAAAACCTCTACAGGCTTGTAGCTCAGGTGGTTAGAGCGCACCCCTGATAAGGGTGAGGTCGGTGGTTCAAGTCCACTCAGGCCTACCAAATTTGCACGGCAAATTTGAAGAGGTTTTAACTACATGTTATGGGGCTATAGCTCAGCTGGGAGAGCGCCTGCTTTGCACGCAGGAGGTCTGCGGTTCGATCCCGCATAGCTCCACCATCTCTGTAGTGATTAAATAAAAAATACTTCAGAGTGTACCTGCAAAGGTTCACTGCGAAGTTTTGCTCTTTAAAAATCTGGATCAAGCTGAAAATTGAAACACTGAACAACGAAAGTTGTTCGTGAGTCTCTCAAATT
>NZ_JAVUPQ010000563.1:0-462 GCF_032029835.1 Escherichia sp. AM3
ATGTCAATCAGATAAACAGGATCCCCTTTTTTTATCAACTGCCCTTCATGAACAAACTGCCTGACAACAAATCCCTGTACACCTGAATATATATTGACAGCTCTTGGCCAGGTTGTGACCTCACCACTGACATTAACACGGCGGCTATAGGTACCAACAATAATGAACATCAGAAATGCCGTAATAAACACAATGCTTCCCAGCATGATTAACCACAGTGGTATTCCGGGAAGTAATATTGCCCGTCCCTGCCACTTCATTTTTCTGTTTTCTAAAGCATCCTGGCGAAACAAATAATGTCTCCTTGCATACTATTAGTTTGTTGTTTATCTGGATTAATGATGGAAAATAAATCGAAAATTTGCATTATATGTTTCAAGGAAAATCATATAAACATACAACATAGGAGAGTTATCAGGATAAATAATCATATAATGCTGAGAACAATATTATAAACAATAG
>NZ_JAVUPQ010000564.1:0-462 GCF_032029835.1 Escherichia sp. AM3
TTATGCCGGGGAGCTCTCGCTCTGGGTGCAGCACACCCTTCGAGGACGGGCAATCGACAGTATTCAAAAACTTGACGGCGCAGGCCAGGATGCGCTGCGCACCGGGCAGGTGATTTCACGGACCAACAGCGATCTGCAGCAGGTGCATACCCTGCTGCAGATGTGCCCGGTGCCGCTGGCAGTGTTCACTTATTACATTGCCGGCATTGCCGTGATGCTGTGGATGTCCCCTGCCATGACGCTTATCGTCGTGTGCGTACTGGTATGCCTGGCGATCACCGCGCTTCGTGCGCGTCGTAGGGTCTTCGCGCAAACCGGGCTGGCCTCGGACCAACTGGCGAATCTCACCGAACATATACGCGAGGTGCTGGCACAGATCTCAGTGGTAAAATCCTGTGTGGCAGAGATGCGTGAAACGCACTGGCTCGATAGGCAGTCGCGGCAGATTGTGCGTGTACGCAT
>NZ_JAVUPQ010000565.1:0-461 GCF_032029835.1 Escherichia sp. AM3
GTGTTATTGAATATCAGCCACTAAAAAGATGGTTGAATAATGACTAGGTTGAAATTTATCTGTCAAGAATAAATGTTCAGAGGTTACCATGAAAAAGATATGCAAAAGTCTAATCGTAATTTTTACTGTGTCCTGGCTGACAGCACCTGCGTATGCATCTGACCCTTGCGCTTCGGTACTTTGCTTATATGGAAAAGCAGTCGGGCAAGGTGGAGGGAGTGAGTGCAGAAGTGCCGAAAAGGATTTTTTTAATATTCTGAAAAAGAAAAAAGGAAGCATTCGCTGGAGTAAAACTTTTGATGCCCGTAAAGCATTTCTGAATCAGTGTTCAACGGCTGATCCTGCTGCTATATCGAAAATCATGAGTAAGTTCGGTAAGATTAAGGGGTAGATGATATGAAAAAAAAAGAAAAGATTGATTTTCTTAATGCAATAAAAGCAGGGCACTCTGGCTTTATAGC
>NZ_JAVUPQ010000566.1:0-459 GCF_032029835.1 Escherichia sp. AM3
GAGCAGCAACGATGTTACGCAGCAGGGCAGTCGCCCTAAAACAAAGTTAGCCATTAAGGGAGTTAAATTGAAAATATCATTGATTTCTGCAGTGTCAGAAAATGGCGTAATCGGTAGTGGTCCTGATATCCCGTGGTCAGTAAAAGGTGAGCAACTACTCTTTAAAGCGCTCACATATAATCAATGGCTCCTTGTCGGAAGAAAAACATTTGACTCTATGGGTGTTCTTCCAAATCGCAAATATGCAGTAGTGTCAAAGAACGGAATTTCAAGCTCAAATGAAAACGTCCTAGTTTTTCCTTCAATAGAAAATGCTTTGAAAGAGCTATCAAAAGTTACAGATCATGTATATGTCTCTGGCGGGGGTCAAATCTATAATAGCCTTATTGAAAAAGCAGATATAATTCATTTGTCTACTGTTCACGTTGAAGTCGAAGGTGATATCAAATTCCCTATAAT
>NZ_JAVUPQ010000567.1:0-459 GCF_032029835.1 Escherichia sp. AM3
GCGATCTGTTGATCGACGGCAAACGAATGAATGACGTTCCAGCCAAAGCACGCAATATAGCGATGGTGTTCCAGAACTACGCGTTGTATCCGCATATGACGGTTTACGACAACATGGCGTTTGGTCTGAAGATGCAAAAAATCGCCAAAGAGGTGATTGATGAGCGGGTGAACTGGGCGGCGCAAATTCTCGGCCTGCGTGAGTACCTGAAACGTAAGCCGGGGGCGCTTTCCGGCGGGCAACGTCAGCGAGTGGCGCTTGGGCGGGCGATTGTACGCGAAGCGGGCGTGTTTTTAATGGATGAACCGCTCTCTAACCTTGATGCCAAGCTGCGCGTGCAAATGCGCGCAGAGATCAGCAAGCTGCATCAGAAACTGAACACCACCATGATCTACGTGACCCACGATCAGACCGAAGCGATGACCATGGCGACGCGGATTGTGATTATGAAAGACGGGA
>NZ_JAVUPQ010000568.1:0-458 GCF_032029835.1 Escherichia sp. AM3
AGACAGGACGTTGCTGCTGTCCGCAATCCTCGGTGATGCGATCAACCTCGGGCTGACCAAGATGGCCGAGTCGAGCCCCGGCCTGACCTACGCCAAGCTGTCCTGGCTGCAAGCCTGGCACATCCGCGACGAAACCTATTCGGCGGCCTTGGCCGAGCTGGTCAACCACCAGTATCGCCACGCCTTTGCCGCCCACTGGGGCGACGGCACGACCTCATCCTCCGATGGCCAGCGCTTCCGCGCGGGTGGCCGGGGCGAGAGCACCGGGCACGTCAACCCGAAGTACGGTAGCGAGCCGGGACGGCTGTTCTATACCCATATCTCCGACCAGTACGCGCCGTTCAGCACCCGCGTGGTGAATGTCGGCGTCCGCGATTCCACCTATGTGCTCGACGGCCTGCTGTACCACGAGTCCGACCTGCGGATCGAGGAGCACTACACCGACACGGCCGGCTTCA
>NZ_JAVUPQ010000569.1:0-456 GCF_032029835.1 Escherichia sp. AM3
CCGTAAATCTGCCTGGCCTGGTTTTCGCCCATTACTGAATACGTGAAGCAGGGCTTCCTTTTCAGCCAGATTCAGTTTCCTCTCAAACCGCCCTCTGGGATTTTTTTTCCAGACCAGTTCCATACCTTTCTCCTGACAGCGAAACATTTCAAATAATGACATTGAAATGAATTTCAAAAGTAATACAAACGAAATACAAATGGATTACATTTGCAATCCCTTTTCATTCTGGAATGGCAGTTGAAGTCCATCCAGAATCTGTTTGTCTATACCTTCCAGAAACTCGTGCATGAGCTCCTCGAGCTGATTTACATGATGGCACTCAATTAAGTGGTGCTTCCCTTTCTTATCCCGGCCATTTCTATGAACAATGTCGTGTCTAATGGTCACTGAACGCGCTATATTGTTCAATATATCGGGCGGGAAACTGACAAGGAGACATTCCTGATAGAGTTT
>NZ_JAVUPQ010000570.1:0-456 GCF_032029835.1 Escherichia sp. AM3
GTGGCGCTGTTTATCGGCATTTGCAGCTACATCGTAATTAATTATCTGGTGAAATTCGATTTTCACTTTCTCTATGTTCTGGCCTGCACGTTCTGCATCAACGTGGCGGTAATGTTGATTATCGGCTGGCTCAAACCGCGCGACACGCCGTTTACCTTCCATGACGCGTTTGCCGTGGACATGTCACCCTGGCGTAACGCGAAAATTGCCTCGGTGGGTATTCTCTTCGCCATGATTGGCGTCTACGCCGGGCTGGCCCAATTTGGGGGGTATTCCACTCAATGGCTTGCAATCGTCAGCTACTCCATCACCGCAGGGGTCGTGATTTATCTCATTATCGATGCCATCCGTCAGCGCCGTAACCCTTCGCTTGTTTATGTTTCCGACGTTAAGGAAAAGCCATGAAACGCCCGAATTTTCTGTTCATCATGACCGACACTCAGGCCACGAATATGG
>NZ_JAVUPQ010000571.1:0-455 GCF_032029835.1 Escherichia sp. AM3
TGATAGAGACCTGCTGCTGCCTTTTGTCCATACCATCACGGTCAACCTGCAACCACCCCTGACGCGCCAGAACGGTGACGTTTCGTCCTACCGTAGAACGATCCAGCCCGGCGATATCACCGAGCCGGGTAAGGCTTACGGGATTATTGTTTATCACCAGCCTCATCAACGAATACTGAGCAATATTGATGCCATAGGCATCCAGCTCGGCATCGTAAATCGCGGTCATCTTACGTGTGAAATCACGCAGATTTTTACAGTAGCAGGGAGAACTCATATCCAGTGCCCATATCAAGATCAGATAACAAAAGGGATTTAAGAGCGTATACCCGCATTAGATCTGAGTCCAGAATGCGACACCGGAAAATAAACATTTGATGCAGTGACTCCCTGGCTGAACCCGAAGGTTTATTGATCTGCTGGAAAGCGTTGACGCTGATCGCAATATATGGGTA
>NZ_JAVUPQ010000572.1:0-452 GCF_032029835.1 Escherichia sp. AM3
GAATCGTACCATCATGTTGCTCCATGATTTTTACGTTCAAGACAGTTGCTTAATCTCGCCTCGCAATTCAGCCCCCTTGCCGTTATCGAGAAGTCTTTCTCCTTACGGTTAATGCTATCGGTCTTCATATTACCAGCAGCATACGCCATCCGATTATTTCGATGCTACGCGCGCGTACTTGTCGCAAAATACCAGGCAAAGGCCAGATTCAGAACGTCGTGATAACCACCAGTACAACATGAGAGGTCATGTAACGCGATTTATCACACCAGATACATGTGATTGGTGTACCCGCATAAAACATCGTCATAGCGCGTCCTGTGCGCATATACGCCGATAATCAACACATCACCACCACTCTGTCTCATGTAGAGAACAGTTTTATGGTATCCCCCCGCCATCGTGTGCATACTGGTCGGACGTAGTTGCAAAATTTTTTGCAACTGATACCC
>NZ_JAVUPQ010000573.1:0-451 GCF_032029835.1 Escherichia sp. AM3
GTATCTGCATGGGCACCCAGCGTTTCGTAGGGGCGTAAATGGGTCCCTTCGGACAGCAGCCAGGCGTCCATCTCTTTTAAGAGCGGGCCGAAGCTATAGGGATCGTCAATCAGGTTTTGCTGACCGTGCCAGATAACGGCAAGCTGATAACGAAAAGGATTTTTACGGCGGGGCATGACGCCCGAGAAGAAGCCACGCGAGTCGAGGCATTCCAGATTACCCACCTTGCGGCCGGGTTTGGGTTCGATAACCCACACTTCTGTTGCATCCGGTAACAGCGCCCGAACTTCCAGTCCGGCCTCTGTACGGGGCATCCCTAGCACAGAAAAGGGGTCGGCAAAGTGACCCGCAATAAGCGCATTAATCACGTCTCTCGAAATACGATCGGACATGGTGTTCATCCTGTTTTTTTATGTCGCCCTTTTTACGCGCTCCGGGACGACTTTTAATG
>NZ_JAVUPQ010000574.1:0-450 GCF_032029835.1 Escherichia sp. AM3
CCTGCCGGAGCTTCAGGAAACGATTCCGGCGGCCATCGACCTCCAGATTGCGCAGGACCGCTCCCCTACCATCCGCGCCTCGCTTGAGGAGGTAGAGCAAACGCTGATCATCTCCGTCGCGCTGGTGATCCTGGTGGTGTTCCTGTTCCTGCGCTCGGGGCGCGCCACGCTGATCCCGGCGGTGGCGGTTCCGGTATCGCTGATAGGCACCTTTGCCGCCATGTACCTGTGTGGGTTTAGTCTTAACAACCTGTCGCTGATGGCGCTGACGATTGCCACCGGGTTTGTAGTGGATGACGCCATCGTGGTGCTGGAGAATATCTCGCGCCATCTGGAAGCGGGCATGAAGCCGCTCCAGGCGGCGCTTCAGGGGACGCGCGAAGTGGGCTTCACGGTCCTGTCCATGAGCCTGTCGCTGGTGGCGGTGTTCCTGCCGCTGCTGCTGATGGG
>NZ_JAVUPQ010000575.1:0-449 GCF_032029835.1 Escherichia sp. AM3
GCAATTTTGCCCGAACTGCCGGATTGGCGGTTTCGTTGGATGGTGTTGGCATACGTCCCACAGGTGTTGTACGTTGCGATCAACCCCGGACAATTGATATGAAAGCACGGGGCGGAAAACGACTCGAACGGGTTCCGGAGACTATCATGAACGAAGTTCTTGGCCGCCTGTCCACTATTCTGACTTGAACATGGGGTTTGAGGGGCAACTGGATGAAAACGTACGATTTAGGGCACTAAAACCGCTGTTGTCCCACCATTCTGGTGATTCCCAAACGTTATTTGGCTAAAAAGTAGTTTTGATGTGGTTTATTTTCCGAATTCCAAGCGCAGCCCTACTTTCTTGTGCGTATTTGCGTGTTTTGCGCAGTTTTGAAGTTCCGGTGATGCTGCCAACTTACTGATTTAGTGTATGATGGTGTTTTTGAGGTGCTCCAGTGGCTTCTGTTT
>NZ_JAVUPQ010000576.1:0-449 GCF_032029835.1 Escherichia sp. AM3
TTCCGGCGGAGTACCGGCAGTTGTGCGACCTGTCCACCCTGAAGCTGGAACCCGCCACCTTTGTTGAGCCGGACCTGCATCAGTACGCCAGCGATATCCTCTGGAGTGTGAAAACCACCGGGGGTGAAGACGGCTATGTTTATACGCTCATCGAGCACCAGAGCACCGAAAATCTGTACATGCCTTTCCGCATGTTACGTTACAGTGTGGCGGCGATGCAGAGACATCTGGAGCAGCACAAAACGTTGCCACTGGTCATTCCGGTGCTGTTCTATCACGGTGAGCGCAGCCCGTACCCGTACAGCATGAACTGGCTGGACTGTTTTGAGAATCCGGCACTTGCGGCTAAAATATACACAAAGCCGTTTCCGCTGGTTGATATCACTGTCGTTGATGACAATGAAATCATGAACCATCGCCGGATGGCCGCACTGACGCTGCTGATGAAG
>NZ_JAVUPQ010000577.1:0-445 GCF_032029835.1 Escherichia sp. AM3
GTGCCATGACATTTTATGCGAAACAGAATGGTGCGCCGGTGGTGCTCTCTGAAATTTCACAGATACAACTGAAATACTCCGATCTGGCTTCCACTGCCGGGTATCTTTCCATGATGATCCCGCCATTATCCTGGATGATGGTCAGGGGGCTTGGGGCCGGATTTTCCAGTGTGTACAGCCATTTCGCTTCCTCTGCTATCAGCCCGACTGCCAGTGCGGCAGGTAGTGTGGTTGACGGTAATTACTCCTACGGCAACATGCAGACGGAAAACGTGAACGGCTTCAGCTGGAGCACCAACAGCACCACGTCGTTTGGTCAGATGATGTACCAGACCGGCAGTGGCGCAACCGCCACACAGACCCGTGACGGTAATATGGTGATGGATGCAAGCGGAGCGATGTCCCGTTTACCGGTCGGTATCAATGCAACGCGTCAGATTGCAGT
>NZ_JAVUPQ010000578.1:0-442 GCF_032029835.1 Escherichia sp. AM3
TGATAGAAACAGAAGCCACTGGAGCACCTCAAAAACACCATCATACACTAAATCAGTAAGTTGGCAGCATCACCAAAACTGCAAAACAAAAGTCCTACGCAGGAATTATTTACGTTTTACGAGAACCCTTCAATATGAATTAAAGTGCGGCATTAAAAATAAGAAAAAAGCCTGACAAATGAAGAATTTTAAAAACAGAAACATTCATATTTAAAATATTAAATTGAATTGATATTTTAAATATGAATAATTTATTCGTTCTGACAGTACGAATTAGATATACAGCCAACAAATGCAAAAAGGGCGCCGAAGCGCCCTTTTTAATTCGAAACTAATTAACGTGTAATTAGCCCAGAACTTTAGCAACAACGCCCGCGCCAACGGTACGGCCGCCTTCACGGATTGCGAAACGCAGACCGTCGTCCATCGCGATCGGGTGGAT
>NZ_JAVUPQ010000579.1:0-441 GCF_032029835.1 Escherichia sp. AM3
GTGTTATCGAGTCCAGTTCATGTGAGTAATGATGTGTAGGATAATGTGCTGGATTTTTCAGATAATCAGGGAGTGATATTATTTTTCCGTAGCTAATTGCAGAATAAAACCAGTTGCGGAATGTCTCGCTGTTTGTTTTTAAAGCATCTTTTGGAATAAATGCTAATTTTATGTTAGAAACGTAATTAACAGGTTTAAGTGTGGTATGTCTGTTTTGTCCAAAGTCTTTTAAAGCATCTGTAAATTCATATTCTGATGTATAATTTTCTGTCTTATTACTAGGGTGTTTTATCTGGAATATGAATGAATAGTAGTTCTGGCCAAGTATTTCAACGGTGTTTGAATTTATGCTCAGTTGTTCAATAACCGCTTCTATTTTATACTCTAATTTGTCTCTGACAGATTGATATACAACCATTGCTGCATGATGTGAACCACCAC
>NZ_JAVUPQ010000580.1:0-439 GCF_032029835.1 Escherichia sp. AM3
TCACAATTAGCATTGGCTTGCACTCTGGCTATCACCTCTCAGGCTAATGCAGCAAACTATGATACCTGGACTTATATCGATAATCCCGTTACAGCACTTGATTGGGATCATATGGATAAGGCAGGCACTGTAGATGGCAACTATGTAAACTATAGTGGTTTTGTCTATTACAACAACACCAATGGTGATTTCGATCAGTCCTTTAACGGCGATACCGTTAACGGCACGATCTCAACCTATTATTTGAACCATGATTATGCAGACAGTACTGCTAATCAGCTTGATATCAGTAATTCAGTGATTCACGGTTCGATTACTTCTATGCTGCCTGGCGGTTATTATGATCGTTTTGATGCAGATGGTAATAATCTGGGTGGATATGATTTTTACACTGATGCGGTTGTTGATACACACTGGCGTGATGGTGATGTTTTCACTT
>NZ_JAVUPQ010000581.1:0-438 GCF_032029835.1 Escherichia sp. AM3
CGTGATGTACCTGGACGCATAAATATGACCTTCTGAGGAATAACTGAAAGTACCGCCGTTTAATTCAAAATGGATATTGCTCAGACGAACGCCGGTATCCTGAAATAAAGGGAACAACTCATCAGGATTTACAGGCGTTGATAAACTGAACTGATATTCTTTCCATTTCTGAACAGGGGCTGGTTCACCATCGTTACCTGGTAATGGTTCCGGTATGGCTATTTCATTAATGGCCGGCGTTAACTGTTTTTTCTGAAACCACGTGAACACCCGCATCAGTTGTTCTGAGGGGGCAGGGACTGCCTCATCCCTGCGGGGCAGGGAAGGCAGTAGCCGGGTTACAGAAGCCAGGCGTGCACCATCTTTAAGGTTAAAGTCAGGAATAACATTAAAGATTTCTTTGCTTCTTGCCAGAAAGCCTTCAATAGTTCCTCCTGG
>NZ_JAVUPQ010000582.1:0-437 GCF_032029835.1 Escherichia sp. AM3
CCATATGCTGTTGTGGCTTTGCCCGTAGAAAAAAAGGCATACCACGGCTACCATGCATAAGAGCAGAAACGCACCGTACAACCGGTCGGCCAGCTTTCTTTTTTTGCTTACGTTCACATCCTTTGTTTTGCGGTCGGACACACCCTTCTGCGATGTTCTTTGTCCCGCCATCTGCGTTTCCTCATTGGTTGATGATGTTGCTGGAACCTAGAGGGTTAGCCTCCTTTTCTTCCGGTGTTGCGTCTGAAGGTGGTGAGTGCAGCTCACGCCACACCATGCCACCGGGAATTGATTCAGCCAGAAAAAGATTTCCTGCCGCCCAGAGACATAATCCGGTTAGCTGTACCCACTTAAAACCGGAGAAAAGCGTGGCGAACAAAATGGACCATGAAACGATGAATGTCAGTCCTGGCCTCCATCTGGTTGTTGCCCAAAGT
>NZ_JAVUPQ010000583.1:0-435 GCF_032029835.1 Escherichia sp. AM3
GCGTCAGCAGCGAAGAGCAGCGCCACGACGGCATCCACGAAGGCGACAGAGGCTGCTGGCAGTGCGACGGCGGCAGCTCAGAGCAAAAGTACGGCAGAATCCGCAGCAACGCGCGCCGAGACAGCAGCAAAACGGGCAGAGGATATTGCATCCGCCGTGGCGCTTGAGGATGCGAGCACGACGAAAAAGGGGATAGTACAGCTCAGCAGTGCGACCAACAGCACTTCCGAGTCACTGGCGGCAACGCCAAAAGCCGTTAAGGCCGCGTATGACCTGGCTAACGGGAAATACACCGCACAGGATGCAACGACAGCACAGAAAGGGATAATCCAGCTAAGCAGCGCGACCAACAGCACGTCTGAAACGCTTGCCGCGACACCAAAGGCAGTAAAAGCAGCCAATGACAATGCTGAGAAACGTCTGCAGAAAGATCAG
>NZ_JAVUPQ010000584.1:0-434 GCF_032029835.1 Escherichia sp. AM3
TTATCGTGAGAGTAATTCATCGGCACGTTAAATCATATCAGGCGTAATACCACAACCCTTAAGTTAGCGCTTATGGGCTACATCCACAGGTGGTCATTGAGGCGAACTCAATTAGCGCGGTTCTGGAGCTGATTCGCCGCACTTCCCTTTCCACATTGTTACCAGCAGCGATTGCCACACAACATGACGGGCTTAAAGCTATTTCTCTTGCCCCGCCACTACTGGAGAGAACGGCGGTTTTGTTGCGGCGGAAAAATAGCTGGCAGACAGCCGCCGCGAAGGCATTTTTGCACATGGCGTTGGATAAATGCGCGGTTGTTGGCGGAAATGAATCACGGTAGCCGCTGACACAGGTCTGCGGCTGGAATTGCCTGATGCGCTACGCTTATCAGGCCTACGAGTTCAGTGCTCTACGTAGGCCGGATAAGGCGTTC
>NZ_JAVUPQ010000585.1:0-434 GCF_032029835.1 Escherichia sp. AM3
GGTAGGGACCGGAGGAAGCAACAATATTCAGACCTGTTTTTAATGCGACTTCTCGTAATGCCTGCGCATCTCGTCCGATAGACTCAGACCCTGTGGCATCAACAATGGTGCGACCACCGAGCGAGATAAAGTTATTAATTTCGAAGATCACATCTTCAATAGGTTTGCGGTCCATATTATCAGCGCAGCAATAAGGATCGTGTTTTAATGCCCACTGGATTTCTGCCGTGACTTTTTTATCAACAAGCCGTTGTGAAAAAGGATAGCAAGGAGCATCCACAACAGAGGAAAGATCGTTGAACAGATGTTCATGAGGAAGTGTTAGCCCCATATCTTCACGGGCGACGGGGCCCGTCACAGTTTGTAGATAATCTTTCATGATTATACCTCCATTTTCTTCATTGTTTTCGAGGTTCTGTATTCCGGAATAGTGG
>NZ_JAVUPQ010000586.1:0-434 GCF_032029835.1 Escherichia sp. AM3
GCTTAGTATCGATGAACGCCTGCAAACTATCACCGAAGACGCGCTGGATAATGCCGTAGCGTGGAACAAAGCCGAATCAGGCGCGTCGGTGCTGATTAATATCCAGACGGGCGAAATTCTGGCAATGGCGAGCTTCCCCGACTTCAACCCCAATAACCGGGAAGGGGCAACGCTGGATGATTTTCGCAATCGCGCGATCAGCGACACCTTTGAACCTGGCTCGACCGTTAAGCCTCTGGTGCTGATGACGGCGCTACAGCAGGGGCTGGTACAGCCTGACAGCGTCATAGACACGCATCCCTACACTATTGATGGCCATCGTATCCGCGATGTGGGCTACTACCCCGAGCTGACGATGACCGGGATCCTGCAAAAATCCAGTGATACGGGCGTGTCCCGTCTTTCGCTGGCGATGCCCGTGCAACGGTTACTGG
>NZ_JAVUPQ010000587.1:0-433 GCF_032029835.1 Escherichia sp. AM3
GTGCCCAGCGGTGGCGTATAGGAGGAATTCTGCAGTTGCGTCCTATAGGCACTCATGACCGCACTGAATAAGTCAGTATCACCAACTTCTCCCAGTGATGACATTGAAGTTACAGCTGGAGCTCTGTCAGCCAGCTCTGCCAGACGCTGGTTAGCAGTGGCAAAGGTCTGATACCATGCGCCAAGCGTTACCCACCCGTAGGTTGTGAGATAAGATTTAAGAGCCTCTTTTCTGGATTGCTCTCCGTTATCAGTGGGTAGCGATTTTTGCACAGCACGTTCGTATTCGTCGGCTGCTTTCTGAATTCGTGTCTCGATATCCGGCAGTGTTCCGTTGCCAGAATTTCTTTTTTCCAGAAATGTTGTCACAAACTCACTGGCAGCGTTGTCCATGTCGCTAATCATATTATCCATGGCTGCACGTTGTGCTGAGA
>NZ_JAVUPQ010000588.1:0-432 GCF_032029835.1 Escherichia sp. AM3
TCTGTGCACCTTCGCTCTCTTCGCACGCTGCAATAAGTAGTTGCAGTGCTTCCCGCGTCGATTCCAGATTAATAACCGCCTGTGTGATGGTTAGCTCGCTTGGAAAAGTCAGAGCCGCGTTTACTGCTTTCTGTAAATCAATAACCAGATCCATCATTTCAATAGTTACGTTGTGTACTTCGCTCATTATGCCACTTCCTCTGATTGTTCTAATTGTTGTTGTGCTTCACGAGCTTTCTTCATAGCAATAGTGAGCGGGATTTTATAAGTTGCAATGTTGTCTATAATATCATCGAGTAAACCGAGATCGTTTTCTTCCTGTGCACGTTCAATCAGGCTTATGAAGCATTCAGAAAGAAGTTTAAGATCGTGAAAAGTGGTTGTCTCTAAAATTGCTTTGTTAATCATTTTATTTTGGTTTTGTTTTGGGTT
>NZ_JAVUPQ010000589.1:0-429 GCF_032029835.1 Escherichia sp. AM3
GAGCTGGGCGCTTATTCACTGGTGGGGACGAACTTCAATTACGATATTAATAAAAATCTGCGTCTTAATGTCGGCGTCAGTAATATCCTCAATAAACAGATCTTCCGATCTTCTGAAGGGGCGAATACCTATAACGAGCCAGGCCGGGCTTACTATGCCGGAGTTACCGCATCATTCTGATCGTAGTGTTTCAGGCGTACTGCCCGCGTAAAAGCGGGCAGTGTTTAGTGGCTTAACTCATGACAACCTGCTGTGTAATTTGCGTTTTCACCACTGATATCTAACAGTGCCTGGCGAAAGGAGGCATTGAACATCGGCCCGTGTCCCAGGTTTGGGAAATCCCAAAAGGCGGCATTGACGCCTTTATCTTCCAGCGTGGCGAGGGTGGCATGAATTTTCGTCAGCACTCCGGCAGCATGCGTTTCCCGG
>NZ_JAVUPQ010000590.1:0-429 GCF_032029835.1 Escherichia sp. AM3
CAGCTGGCGCGCGGAAGACATCAGCTTGCTCCAGAAGTCCTGGTGATGACCGCATACCACCAGGTCCATATCGTATTTCTTAATCGCATCAACCAGCACCTGGCCCAGATCGCCGCTACCGCTTAAGGTTTCAGTGATTGGATAGCCCGCGTTGGTAGAAAGCTCGCTCAGCGCGTGGTGAGTCTCTTCGGAGATGCGTTTCTGCATGTCGCCAAGATTAACGTCGATCAGACCGGTGTAGAGGTCGGAGTAATTCACATCAACGTGAATCAGCGAAACTTTCGCGTTGTAGGGACGTGCCATGGATACTGCTTTATCAACCAGCACTTTACTCTCCGGGGAGAGGTCTACCGCGATGAGAATGTGTTTGTAAGCCATAGTGTTACTCCTTCCTTAAGTTATCGATGACTAAATGGGAAAGCCGTCGTC
>NZ_JAVUPQ010000591.1:0-428 GCF_032029835.1 Escherichia sp. AM3
CTTTGCCGGGGGGCAGCGCACCGCGCGGCCCGCTGCCGACACTGGTGTCGAAAGAGGGCTTGGCCGCACCCTCCTGCTTCATAAACCACGCCCGCTCGGCAGCGACTTCACGCTCGCGCATACCGGGCTGAATGAAACGCCGGATGTGCTGTGCGGCGCGGTCGGCAATGCCGCATGCTGCACGGATACGGTCGATTTCGTCAGCGGTTTTTATCTGCCGCAGCGCGTCGAGCGAGGTGCTGCAAAGGGTGGTATCCAGCGTATCGCGCCACAGCACGCCTGTTTGCCAGCTCACGTATTCACCCTCAAAGCCAAGACGGGTAAGATCTTCCTTCGCAATAATCTGATTCACCGCCTGCGCAAACGGGTTCTCCGTGTTAAGGAGGTGCATCTCATAGCCCGCCGCTCGTGAAGCGATATCGCTGTAG
>NZ_JAVUPQ010000592.1:0-427 GCF_032029835.1 Escherichia sp. AM3
GTATAGATCTTCGTTGTGCCATATGCTGCCGATATTCCTGATTCATTTGTCTCACAACCAACGACTTCACCTGTATATGGATCACCAGCACCACGTTGAGAACGACGATCAATTCTATTGCTACTATCAAAAGTCATTGAATCACCTGTTTCAGGATCATAATAAATAGTCACTCCTCCAGTCATATCAGTAAGAACAAGAGGAGTTTCAGCACCTGCCCGGTCTGGAGCGGGAGGCCCATATACACTTATAACTCGTTCTAACCCCAGTGGATCAGTGTAACGTATTGGTACCAGTGGATACGTGTATAGATTTATTCCCCCCTTCAACCCTATCGGATCCTGGGTGATATACCGCCCCTGCAACGGATCGTAGTACCGGTGACGGTTGTAATACAGTCCCGACTCCTCATCATACTGCTGCCCCG
>NZ_JAVUPQ010000593.1:0-427 GCF_032029835.1 Escherichia sp. AM3
TAGACCTGATACCTGGATTGTTATATGGAACTCGGTGCCAGATTAAGTACCAGTCGTGTAATGGCCATCGCCTTTATATTTATGTCAGTGCTTATTGTTCTCAGCCTCTCTGTTAACGTCATTCAGGGGGTGAATAACTACCGTCTTCAGAATGAGCAACGCACTGCCGTGACGCCAATGGCATTTAATGCCCCCTTTGCCGTGTCACAGAACAGTGCCGACGCCTCTTATTTACAGCAGATGGCGCTGTCATTTATTGCCCTCCGTCTGAATGTTTCATCAGAAACCGTCGATGCCTCACATCAGGCGCTTCTGCAATATATCCGCCCGGGCGCACAGAACCAGATTACAGTTTTTCTTGCTGACGAAGCGAAGCGTATTAAAAACGATACCGTGAACTCAGCCTTTTTCCAGACCAGTGTTCTTG
>NZ_JAVUPQ010000594.1:0-427 GCF_032029835.1 Escherichia sp. AM3
TCACTATTCCAGTTCTTGTCGACATGGCAGCGCGGTCATTGCCCCTTTTGCGGTTGTCGCCAGCGCCCCACAGCGCTGCGCCAGCGTGATGACCTCTGAAAGACGGGCCTGGCCATCACGAGCCAGACCGAACAGCAGCCCGGCGACGAAAGCATCCCCCGCGCCGGTGGTATCAATGCATTCCACGGGTGATGCAGGATAGTGCGTCAACGCGCCTTTCTGCCAGGCGGTGACGCCCTCTTTTCCCTGCGTCACCAGCACCAGCCTGGCCGGACAGGTGCGCATCAGCGCCGCCAGCCCCTCATGGACCTGCGCATTTCCGGTTAAGAACGCCAGTTCTTCCACCGAGATTTTCACCACATCTGCACAGGCTAATGCCCGCTCAAGACACTGACGCAGCTCGACTTCATCGTGCCAGAGATCGGCG
>NZ_JAVUPQ010000595.1:0-424 GCF_032029835.1 Escherichia sp. AM3
TGATGTCATCGTTAACAGATGTCGTGCATGCCGGGAAGCACTCGGCGCTGATTGTTGCACATCGTCTGACCACCGCGCAACGCTGCGATCTGATTGCCGTTATTGATAAGGGGTTACTTGCGGAATACGGAACCCACGAACAGCTGTTATCTGCGGGCGGCCTCTATACCCGCTTATGGCATGACAGCGTCAGCAGTACTGCGCTCCATCGCCAGCACAACATGAAGGAGGAAACCCCGGGATAGTTACTGGACACGTAATGTATTAAAAACACAGTCAGAAGCGGCGGTACCGTGAATAGCCGCTTTAATTATTTATACTGACATCCTTAATTTTTAAAGAGTATGAATGCTGAACATGCAACAACATCCCTCTGCTATCGCCAGCCTGCGCAACCAACTGGCAGCGGGCCACATTGCTAACC
>NZ_JAVUPQ010000596.1:0-422 GCF_032029835.1 Escherichia sp. AM3
TCGGTAAAACAAATAATAATAAAATCATAAAGATAAAAACAGCGCCCCATGCTACATAGGTAGCGCCACTGGCAGGGACATCAGCAAGTTTTGTATAACAACGACCATCCTTATCATCTGACTTTATAATAGGCAAAAAGTCTCCAGAATACTTATATTGACTTTCAACCTCAACCACAAAAAAGTATTGTGAATCAGAGAGAATTCTATCTATTGTTAGCTTTTTATTTGCAATTGAAAAAGACTCATAATCTGATGAAAGCACTTTGATCGATTGAGCTTGTGGGAATGATATTTCTACGTTACTTTCCTTTTCCTTTCCTTTATTAAATACAGTCACTGTATATCGTAAGTTACGACTATTACCTATGGGATAATACATGGGGTGGTCTATGAGCAAATACAGCTGCCTTGTTCTAAAG
>NZ_JAVUPQ010000597.1:0-422 GCF_032029835.1 Escherichia sp. AM3
GTCTGCAGCAGTATGCCTGTCGTCATCTTGGAGAACGTCTGCCGGAAATGGCACGGGAAGGACGGCTGGAAAACTGCCAGGCTATTCACCGCACACTGGCTGAAGCGGGATTATGGATGCGTGTTCAGCATGGTCACCTGGTTATCTGTGACGGTTATGATCATAACCAGACTCCCGTTCGTGCTGACAGCGTATGGTCACTGCTGACGCTCGACAATGTGAATCAACTCGATGGTGGCTGGCAGCCTGTACCAACAGATATTTTCCGCCAGGTTACGCCAACAGAACGCTTCCGTGGTCGTCGTATGGAGAGCTGTCCTGCGACCGATAAAGAATGGCACCGTATGCGTACAGGTACGGGGCCGCAGGGGGCTATCAAACGCGAACTGTTTTCTGACAAAGAAAGTCTGTGGGGATACAGC
>NZ_JAVUPQ010000598.1:0-420 GCF_032029835.1 Escherichia sp. AM3
TGATGCGACAGCGCTGGACTTTATGCAGCTCGGTGGTAATGGCGTGATTTCCGTTACGGCGAACGTGGCGGCGCGTGATATGGCTGACATGTGCAAACTGGCCGCAGCCGGTCACTTTGATGAAGCTCGCGTGATTAATCAGCGTCTGATGCCGTTGCACAATAAATTATTTGTCGAACCCAATCCGATCCCAGTGAAATGGGCATGTAAGGAGTTGGGGCTTGTAGCAACCGACACGCTGCGTCTGCCAATGACACCGATTACCGACCACGGTCGTGAAATTGTCGCTGGCGCGCTGAAGCATGCCGGTTTGCTGTAAAGTTTAGGGAGATTTGATGGCTTATTCAGTACAGAAGTCGCGCCTGGCGAAGGTTGCGGGTGTTTCGCTTGTTATGCTCCTCGCTGCCTGTAGTTCAGACT
>NZ_JAVUPQ010000599.1:0-420 GCF_032029835.1 Escherichia sp. AM3
ATTCCATTGATTCCTGCAAGGGTTGCTCCACGGGCAGAGAGATTAAACTTCCGGCGAAGATATATCAGGTCAATATTCTTACCAAAATGACCGCATATCATTGCTAGGCAGGCCAGTCCACATTCAGCGGTCTCCGTCTGATGAATAACCGGAACACGACGTTGCCAGCGCAAATCAAGCAGATTTATAATTTGTCTGAAATTCCTGTTAGTCATTGATCGGTCCTGTTGCACTGTGTTTCATGTCATAGAAAGGAGAAAGCATCCACTGGTAAATACGCCTTTTTTCCAGAAATAGTGTACTTTCGGCTTTCATTCCATTTTCCAGAGGGAGGTATTTTTCGTCATACCTGATTATCTGCTTTTCAGGCGTCGCAATGACTTTATACCAGGGAACAGAGGCACCCGGCGTATTTTGAGG
>NZ_JAVUPQ010000600.1:0-419 GCF_032029835.1 Escherichia sp. AM3
TTTTTATCAGGCTGAACTGTCGCGTCTTCATTCTTTTTCTCTGCCTGCTGCCTTAACAACTGCTCCAGTTGAGCCCAGAGGCTTTCAATTTGCTTCTGTACCAATGCAGCCATTTCTTTTTTCTGCTGTGTCGTCATCCCCTCTTCCGATGAGATTTTCCCAAGCTTTTCAGTCAGCACCTGAATTTGTCTTGTGATTTTGGCTATTTCTGATGTTCCTTCCGGGGCGGAGTTGTTTGAAATAACGGTTGAGGTATTTCCCTGAATTGTGACAGACATAGATTTCTCCTTTTAAAAAAGCACTATCGGCATGCACAAAAAAATCTTTAATCGTATTTCTTGTGTCATTAATTGTTTGATGTTCAGATTGTTTTCCTCGCGGGCTGGCGCGCCTCAGAAAGTAAAGCTTGTTGACAGGGG
>NZ_JAVUPQ010000601.1:0-417 GCF_032029835.1 Escherichia sp. AM3
GCCTGGAGCAGGCGAATGGCTTTTTTCCAGCGACGATCGGAGACGTACGGCGCGGAGGGCAGCAAATCAAGCTGCTGGCGCAGCATGAAGATCAGCTCAAAAACGGGATCGGGCAGTTTTATCTTGCCGATCTCCTCCTGCCACTGGTGGTATTCCTCGTCCGTGACCTGCAATGACGCTGCCACCGGGTTTTCGTTTTCATCCTGCTGGCTTACCAGCATGGAACGGAAGTTTGATTTATCCTGGACTTTATCCAGCCACAGACGGATCAGCATACGGTCATACAGCGCTTCTAGGCTGCTGTCGGCTTCGGGCAATTCGTTAGACGCGGCCACCAGCAGGCGCATGGGGATCTTCTCTTCGCTGGCGCCGTTGCGGAAGCGGCGTTCGTTAATTGCCGTCAACAGGGTATTCAGT
>NZ_JAVUPQ010000602.1:0-417 GCF_032029835.1 Escherichia sp. AM3
TCTTTTCAGCTTCTGGCCAACCCTGTTCCAGTATGAGGTCATTCTGGAATCACCGGCCAGCGGCATATTCTATGTTGGTTATCAACGCGTCAGGGATATTGGCAGGGAGTTATGGCTGAGTATGGACGATCTGACCCGCCATATAATGTTTTTCGCCACCACCGGTGGCGGTAAAACAGAAACCATCTTTGCCTGGGCGATTAACCCACTTTGCTGGGCAAGAGGATTCACCCTTGTCGATGGCAAGGCACAGAATGATACGGCAAGAACGATCTGGTATCTGGCCAGACGCTTTGGACGTGAAGACGATGTGGAAGTCATCAACTTCATGAACGGAGGAAAATCCCGCAGTGAAATCATTCTGAGTGGTGAAAAAACGCGTCCTCAGTCAAATACCTGGAATCCCTTCTGTTACAG
>NZ_JAVUPQ010000603.1:0-417 GCF_032029835.1 Escherichia sp. AM3
TGAAAATGTATCTTTACTTGTATTGTGTTTTATGCGTAGTCTCCCTGTGTAGTATGTAACTTGTTAATTTTCATATGAATACAGAGGCAACACGATGAAAAATATTGCAGCTATCAAACGTAATAACCGCAAGATTCACGCTCGTAAGTTCCTGTCTACGCCAGAAGGAAAAGCCTGGCTAGAGCGTAAACAGAGAGAGAACGAAGAAAGAAAACTCCTTAGTGAGTTGAAATGGCTTAAGGATTGAATCACCAGTAGGCGCATAACACATCCAGCGATCAAAGATGTGTTTATGCGCCTGATAGTGAAATTATTAAAGTCGTTTAGTTAACATCGCCATTGCTTGAGCAATAATTGCAACAGCGTCCATCTCTTCACTGGGAGCGATGCAAATGCGGTAACTAATAGCCACAATGA
>NZ_JAVUPQ010000604.1:0-416 GCF_032029835.1 Escherichia sp. AM3
TCCCTGCACCGCGCGAGCATGCGTTCCGGAAGCGCCCTGTTGAGCCGTGAACTGCACCCGGTAGCCCCGCTGCTGGATAACCTCACCTCTGCGCTAAACAAGGTGTACCAGCGTAAAGGGGTCAACATCAGTCTGGATATCTCACCGGAAATTAGCTTTGTCGGTGAGAAAAATGACTTTATGGAAGTGATGGGAAACCTGCTCGATAACGCCTGCAAATATTGTCTGGAGTTTGTCGAGGTGTCCGCGCGGGTAACGGATAACGAACTGCATATTATCGTTGAGGATGATGGTCCTGGCATTCCCCGTAATAAACGCGAAGTGGTGTTCGATCGCGGTCAGCGCGCCGATACGCTGCGGCCAGGCCAGGGCGTCGGATTATCCGTCGCCAGGGAAATCGTCGATCAGTACGAGGG
>NZ_JAVUPQ010000605.1:0-415 GCF_032029835.1 Escherichia sp. AM3
GCTTTAGGACTTGCTTGCGTGAATGATGCCCATTCTGAACTATTCCAAAACCATGAAGGTACCTGTAATTGGTTTTCACCATCTTCTGCTTCAACCTTAAACACTCTGCCTTTAAATTTTGTAGTTGGCCCCAAAGCACGTGTATACTCGCCATTTGGGTCTAATATAATAAATCTTGCGTTTGGTTTTATTTCTGATTCCATTGCAGCCTCGAGTGACCACTGGATTAACCCTGCAACAGAACAAGACTTACCACTACCCGTATTACCAAGTACTGCTATATGACGACCAAATAATCTGTCGGGATCTACAGCCACATTAGCATTGTTAGCAAGTGGGCTTTGCCCAATAATCACCCGCCTATTATTACCAGACTCGACAATTGATCTAAGCTGTAAATCTGTTGGTAGTAAAA
>NZ_JAVUPQ010000606.1:0-415 GCF_032029835.1 Escherichia sp. AM3
TACCGGTGCTCGGGCAAATCGTCCTGCTGTGCTACGGCGGGTGGTCGGTCATGCACGGGCGGATCGATCTCGGTACCTTCGTTGCATTCGCCAGCTTCCTCGCGATGCTGACCGGGCCAACCCGCGTACTGGCATCGTTTCTGGTTATCGCACAGCGCACTCAGGCGTCCGTGGAGCGGGTGTTTGCACTGATCGACACCCGTTCACAGATGGAGGACGGGACGGAGTCGATTAACAGTCAGGTTGTCGGACTGGAACTGGAGAATATGAGCTTTGACTACCACCATGGCGACAGACATATCCTCAGCGATATCTCCTTTTCCCTGCGCGCCGGTGAAACCGTGGCGGTGGTGGGCGCATCGGGTTCAGGAAAATCGACCCTGTTGATGCTGCTGGCGCGTTTTTATGATCCCTG
>NZ_JAVUPQ010000607.1:0-414 GCF_032029835.1 Escherichia sp. AM3
TTATGATCCTCAGTTGCTGCCGCGTCAACTGTAGCCGGTTGTCCTGCAAGGGATGCTGCCGTTCCGTCTGCCCACGCTTTATCAAGTAATTTACGGTCTGTCAGCGGAGCAAATTCCCCTGGCTTCCAGTTCGCCCTGATAACATCAGCACCACGCTGAAAGACTCCGGTCATGGTGTAGTAAAAACTGGATTTATGGTTCTGGTTAGCACGGGTACGATTCACAATCAGGCCAAGAACGGGCGTCTGGACGCGCCCGACAGACAGAACGCCCTGATATCCTCTGGCTTTTGCAGGAATGGTGTAAGCACGCGTCATGGAGAAGCCATAGACGGCATCAGCAACTGAACGCGCCAGCGCCTTAAGGTAAAGCCCTTTGAAATCACGATTATCTTTAAGATTTGCCAGTGCCTTT
>NZ_JAVUPQ010000608.1:0-411 GCF_032029835.1 Escherichia sp. AM3
CATCAGTGCCAGTACTGGCGCGGCTTACAGGCGGTTTTACCGCCCCCAACTTAGCCCCAACTTAGCCCCAACATGTGGGCAACTTAAGGGCAACCTGTCCGCGTTCTGCCCCAACTTGCCGGAGTCATACACCGGGCTGTCCTCCGGTTCGATCAGGCCGCACAGGTGCGAGCCGTCGCCGCTGCCGTCCCACAGCAACTCGTATTGCAGCAGGTGACCCCGGCTGCCGCCGTGGATCAGCAGGTATTCCATTTCCGCCAGCCGCATACAGTGGACTTTAAGCTGGTTGTCGCTCCACTGCGTGAAGTCGCGGATCTCCCGGCGCGTGAAGCGTACCTCGCCGGGTTTGCAGTGCTGCGCCGCTGCCAGTTCACCGACCATTGTCTGGATCAGCAGCAACAGCTTTCTGGT
>NZ_JAVUPQ010000609.1:0-411 GCF_032029835.1 Escherichia sp. AM3
TGGTCGGTGTCCTGCTGTGACGAAGAGAAATCCGTCACCTGTTTGTTCTCATTTACCGTCGGGAACGGGTAGATTCGCAACGACTCATCGCGGTAGTAAACCTGACCGACCAGCTCCTGTCCCAGAAAAGCGCTGTCAGAGTACTGCAGGCTGATCAAATGCCGCTCAGTGCCGGGAATACGGTCGGAATTCAGCCCGTTACTGACGAATGGCGTGCTGGTCCCTCTGATGGCAGAGAAGCCTTTCCCGAGATTAAGCCCGTAATCGTCGTCGCCCTGGCTTTTATAGTACTGTGTGATCAACTGAAGCTGCCGGGATTCATCGATGTTCAGCGTACCAGTTCCCATGATGTCCAGCCGATCGGAGTACTGCAGGCCGGTCTGGGTGTTATCAAGCAAGGTGGCATCGCCG
>NZ_JAVUPQ010000610.1:0-411 GCF_032029835.1 Escherichia sp. AM3
GATATAGGCTTGAAAACACCATTTATGAAGACGCCATTTTTTGTCGGATATATCCTGTCACCGGGGTACAAATAGACATCGCTTTCATACCAAATGATGAGTTTCAAGAACTTGAGTCCCAAGATGCTTGAATAAACGATTCCCGTGTTAGGACAAATTACCGAGCTAATGACTCTCCATGACATTGCTATACCTCTTTCATTAAATAATTGAGAGAGTATAAGGTTTAGCATGAGAATTAGATTTCTGCAAACACGTAAGCTATTGAAAAAGATCGATATTATTTATATGTTCGCCATTATCCCCTTTGTTTTCATAAGGATAAGATAATGATTAAGTCAATTGTAAAGATCATTTTTAGCCTAATGTGCATTTAAGTGACGGATTTTTGATCGATGATGGTGCCTGCTC
>NZ_JAVUPQ010000611.1:0-409 GCF_032029835.1 Escherichia sp. AM3
GCCAGACTCTGTTCACTCCGCACTGTTGCCCGCTGTCACGCAGATCCAGATGGATTTTGCGATAACCATAGACGCATCCCGATTCCAGCCAGAACTGTTTAATCTGTCCTGTCAGTCTCAGGTCTGCCTGATGGCGTTGTGAATGCGGCTGCTGAAGCCAGGCGTAAAAACCACTGGGATGAACATCCAGCACCCGACAGAGCAGGCGAACAGGCCAGCAACAGGAGTTGTCACGGATAAAGGCGTACCTCAGTCGGACAGCTTTGCGAAGTACGCCGCTGTAGATTCAATTGGTCAACGCAACAGTCATGTGAAAACATGTAGTTGCGGAGGATTGTTGGATGAGACGGACATTTACAGCAAAGGAAAAAACATCTGTTTTTGAACTGTGGAAGAACGGAAAAGGCTT
>NZ_JAVUPQ010000612.1:0-409 GCF_032029835.1 Escherichia sp. AM3
ATTTACTGATTCTAAAATGCTCTAATGATGGCCTGCAAAATATACCGTCTGAAAAGCTGCTGAAATGGCTGGGAAGAATCAACAGATGGGCAAAAAATCAAAATTGCACCTTATTGGTTGTTAACCCAGGCAGTAATAATGATAAGCTTTTTTCACTTTTAATGAGTGAATACCGTTCCCTCTATGGCCTGGCCAGTATTCGTGTCCAGACCGACAGCCATCTTTACGACGTGGCTTTCTGGTGCAATGAAAAAGGGGTGAGCTCCCGACAACAACTTACCCTCAAACATGTCGGGGATGAGTGGCATCTTGCTCAACAGGAAGAGACGGTAGTTCAGCCACGCAGTGATGAAAAACGTGTTCTGAGCCATATTGCGGTACTGGAAGGTGCGCCTGCACTGTCTGAGCA
>NZ_JAVUPQ010000613.1:0-409 GCF_032029835.1 Escherichia sp. AM3
ACCAGGGACAGTACCTCGACAGGGAAACGGGGCTGCACTACAATCTGCACAGGTACTATGATCCGGATGTCGGGCGGTTCATGGTAACGGACCCGATAGGGCTATTAGGTGGGTTAAATTTATATGCTTATGCGCCGAATCCTCTGGGGTGGGTCGATCCTCTCGGCTTAAAAATTGTTACCGTATACCACTATACTGATCAAGGTGGATATAACGGAATTTCTTCTCAGAAACCTTATAAATTTAAAGCCTCCAGTCCAATTAAAGGTCATCCAAAAGGTATATATGTGACAACAAAATCACCTGAAGAATTGGCTAAGACACCGAATGGATTTAAAAAATTGGGACTCACATCAACTAAATCAACACATTTTTTTGAATTTCAAATCGACGATTCTTTGCTGAAACC
>NZ_JAVUPQ010000614.1:0-407 GCF_032029835.1 Escherichia sp. AM3
GTTGCGTATACTGTGGAACATACATGCCACCAGTAACCGGAACCCCCGTGCCAGGACGATATTCCAGGCAGTTGACCTCATAGTGATATGCCGGATTAGTACACTCTTTCAGCCCCGGGAACGCGGCGAAAATTTTCTCCTTCGCAGCCTTCAGAGAATCCTCTGTTTTATGATCGGCCTCATCAATAAAGGCATAACGCGTTTCCTGTTTGCCATCTACATCTTCCAGCCAGCTGGCAACTTCCAGCTTCGGTTTGTCATCAGGTTTGTTTTCTACCTGATATTTCCACTTAACTTCCCCTGTCTTACTATCGATGGTGTACGGCAGCGCACCATCTACGGCAGGATAACGTTCATAGACCCAAATGCCCGTTGCGCGCTGCTGACGAACGCGGTTCGGATACCCT
>NZ_JAVUPQ010000615.1:0-407 GCF_032029835.1 Escherichia sp. AM3
CCTGGGAAGATTACCACGCAAGTGTGACCTACTTCCGCAATGATTACCAGAATAAGATCGTGGCCGGGGATAACGTTATCGGGCAAACCGCTTCAGGCGCATATATCCTCAAGTGGCAGAATGGCGGGAAAGCTCTGGTGGACGGTATCGAAGCCAGTATGTCTTTCCCACTGGTGAAAGATCGTCTGAACTGGAATACCAATGCCACATGGATGATCACTTCGGAGCAAAAAGACACCGGTAATCCTCTGTCGGTCATCCCGAAATATACTATCAATAACTCGCTTAACTGGACCATCACCCAGGCGTTTTCTGCCAGCGTCAACTGGACGTTATATGGCAGACAAAAACCGCGTACTCATTCGGAAACTCGTAGTGAAGATACTGGCGGTCTGTCAGGTAAAGAG
>NZ_JAVUPQ010000616.1:0-407 GCF_032029835.1 Escherichia sp. AM3
GCCTTATCCCGGTGGTAAGCGCCGTCGGTCACGAAACGGATGTGACGATTGCCGATTTTGTCGCGGATTTACGCGCGCCCACGCCGTCCGCGGCGGCAGAGGTAGTCAGCCGTAACCAGCTGGAGCTGCTGCGTCAGATCCAGAACGGGCAGCAGCGCCTGGAGATGGCGATGGACTACTTCCTCGCCAACCGTACCCGCCGCTTTACCCAGCTTTACCATCGTCTGCAACAGCAGCATCCGCAATTGCGTCTGGCGCGTCAGCAAACCGTGCTGGAACGTCTGCGTCAGCGGATGAACTTCGCGCTGGATAACCAGCTTAAGCGTGCGGTATCTCGCCAGCAGCGCGTCACGCAGCGTCTGAACCAGCAAAACCCGCAGCCGAAGATTTATCGCGCACAAACGCGT
>NZ_JAVUPQ010000617.1:0-405 GCF_032029835.1 Escherichia sp. AM3
ATTTGACGCAAATAAAACTCTCGCCATTCGTTGCAGGAGGGGGTTATTGCGTCATTAGTACAGGATATTAATAAATGGCTAATTACAATTCATTAATTCGTCTCTCTGAAGTTCAAAGGCGAACTGGTTATAGCAAAGCATGGATTTATCGTCTTATTAGTCAGGGGAGGTTCCCTAAACAGGTAAAAATTGGAAGTCGGGCTATTGCTTTTGTTGAGTCTGAAATAGATGAATGGATTGAGAAGTGTATATTAGAATCTAGAGACGAGGTGGCCTGATGGAAAAGAAAAACCGCCCATTACAGGCGGCTAATTCAGATATTCGCGTATCTGATATTACGCCCCTTACAAAATCCCTTCAAGCACCAAAGCGCACACCGAAAAAGCATCGTGCCCGAGTCTATAT
>NZ_JAVUPQ010000618.1:0-403 GCF_032029835.1 Escherichia sp. AM3
TCCCACAGGTCGGTGTGGCTGTAACGATCTTCTTCACCGCTGATTTTGCTGGCGGCCACTTCTTCAATCAGGCCCGCTGCGCCACCCACCACTTTCGACGGTGGGAATGCCAGCTCGCTGATGCGTTTTTGCAGCTCCAGCACGTCGCTGTTGAGCTGCTCGGCGTATTTCTCCATCCCACTGGTGGAGTTATCGCCAAACAGGGCTTTTTCCAGACGGTGGAAGCCGGTGAATTTCGGATCGGCGGCCTTCTGCTCGTAGTCGTCTTCACGGGCGTCAATGCTGCCATCGAGGTCAGAGAACAGTTCGGCAATCGGCTCAATGCGCTCGTAGTGCTGACGGGTAGGCGCATACAGGGATTTCGCTTTTTCGATGTCGCCCGCTTTCACCGCGTCGGTAAAGG
>NZ_JAVUPQ010000619.1:0-403 GCF_032029835.1 Escherichia sp. AM3
GGTATGCAGATGGTATTTCAGGACCCACTCTCGTCCCTCGATCCGCGTTTACCCGTCTGGCGCATCATCACCGAGCCGGTGTGGATACAGCAACGCCGCAGCGAACGGGAGCGTCGTCAGCTGGCTGAGACGCTGGCGCAGCAGGTGGGCATTCGGGCGGAATATCTTGACCGCCTGCCGCATGCGTTTTCGGGTGGACAGCGCCAGCGCATCGCTATTGCCCGGGCGCTCTCTTCGGATCCGGACATCATCGTGCTGGATGAACCCACCAGCGCGCTGGATATTTCCGTCCAGGCGCAGATCCTCAATTTGCTGGTTGCCCTGCAACAGCAGCGAAATCTGACCTACGTGCTGATCTCGCACAACGTCTCGGTGGTCCGGCACATGAGCGACCGGGTGGCGG
>NZ_JAVUPQ010000620.1:0-400 GCF_032029835.1 Escherichia sp. AM3
CTATATGGAAAAACCGCTGACACGCCTGATGCTGGGCCGTTCCTGGTGGGATCTGAACATCAAAGTTGATGTCGAGAAGTATCCGGGAGCAGTATCGGAAGAGGGACAGAACGTTACTGAAACCATCAGCCTGTACTCGAATCCGACCAAATGGTTTGCAGGTAACATGCAGTCAACTGGCCTGTGGGCACCGGCTCAGAAAGAGGTCACCATTAAGTCCAATGCGAACGTTCCTGTGACCGTCACCGTGGCGCTGGCTGACGACCTGACCGGACGTGAGAAGCATGAAGTTGCGCTGAACCGTCCGCCAAGAGTGACTAAAACGTACTCTCTGGACGCTAGCGGTACGGTGAAGTTCAAGGTGCCTTACGGTGGCCTGATTTATATCAAGGGCAATAGC
>NZ_JAVUPQ010000621.1:0-400 GCF_032029835.1 Escherichia sp. AM3
GTATTCTTTTGTGTGTTGCAATTTTAAAAATAAATATCTAACTGGAAAAGAAGTATATTACTATAAAATAAAAAAAGAGCATTGTATTTTTAACTACAAAGACATGCTTTTTGAGAATGAAGCTTCAAATCAGATATTTACATTAACAGAACGTTTACAGCAAATACATGGGTTTGATAAAACAGTAAAACGTCTTCAGGATTGGGATACATGGTTAAGGTTGTCGTTTAGATATGGTCATTTTGTACGATATAATGTTTGTACATATATTATGAATCATGACCATCAACCTAGTGAAATAAGAGTGTCACAGAATGAAAAAATTGCTGACTCCCTTTTATCTTTAGCTAAAAGAAATAGAGAGTTATATTCTAATGACGAATATAGGTACAGGGAATTT
>NZ_JAVUPQ010000622.1:0-400 GCF_032029835.1 Escherichia sp. AM3
GAACTGAAGCATGGTTTTGCTCCGGATAACGGTTGCTGGGTCCATGCGCCGGGAAATCGTATCGTTCGCAAAACTGCCGTTGAACGTGATCGCCAGAACGCTTGGACCCGCGGAAAAATACAAACTTTTCGCGAGTATGTTGCGCAGACAGCGGTCGCTGGTTTACGCAGTGAACCTGTACATGACTGGTTATCCCTGCATCGTCGTCTTGCTGAAGATGGTCTGTACCTGTCTCAGATGGACGGAAAATTTCTGGTGATGGATGGCTGGGATCGCAACAGGGAAGGTGTACAGCTTGACTCGTTTGGTCCCTCCTGGTGTGCAGAAAAACTCATGAAAAAAATGGGGGACTACACGCCAGTGCCAAAAGACATTTTCAGCCAGGTGGAAGCACCAGGAC
>NZ_JAVUPQ010000623.1:0-399 GCF_032029835.1 Escherichia sp. AM3
CGATATAGGGTTAACCGGTAATGAGCGGCATGATAGCTTTGAGTTCGGGGGGAGTTTCAAATATAGCGGATGGGTGAAGGCATCGGATAATGATGAGCATTACAACCCTGAGAAAAGGATCACCTATCGTAGCGATGTAAATAATCAGAACTATTACTCTGTCTCACTACATGCTGGTTATTATATTACACCTGCAGCTAAAGTTTATGTCGAAGGAACATGGAACCGTATTACTAATAAGAAAGGTGATACTTCTCTGTACTCCAGAAATTTGAATATATCTGATCACACCAAAAATGGTGCAGGCATTGAAAGCTATAACTTTATGACCACAGCTGGTCTGAAGTATTATTTTTAACCTGAAGCTTGCCTGTTTTTAACTTTTTCATGACACTTTAA
>NZ_JAVUPQ010000624.1:0-399 GCF_032029835.1 Escherichia sp. AM3
GGATACGCTGACTACCGCTGACGGTGCCCTGAACATTGCGCCGTTGAAGGTGATGAGCCCCGTGCGCCGGGCTGCTCTGATTCGTCGCTGGCTGGCTTACCACCGTGCGGTTATGCCGTCCCGGGCGATGCTCAACCGTATCTGGGAGGAAGTTGCACAGGCGAGGGAAGATGCTGCCCCGTGTATACACCTGAATGGTTATGACGTCAGGCGCTATAAAGGGCAACTCTGGTGGGTAAAATCTGTGCCGTCGCTGGCTGACGTTGTGCTCGACTGGCCGTCGCCGGAAAAAGCATTAACGCTACCGATGAATGCCGGTGTCGTTGCGTTAAGCCATTCGGGCAATGTGCGTCTACCTGAGCCGGACGAGAACGTCACTATACGCTTCAGGGCCAGCGG
>NZ_JAVUPQ010000625.1:0-398 GCF_032029835.1 Escherichia sp. AM3
GATTTAGCGAAGAGAAACCGAAAAAACGCAAAAACAAACTTCCAAAAGCCCCGCCAAAATATCAGTTTGAAGACAATGGTGTTGTTAAATACTGGTCTGGTCGCGGTCGTGCGCCTAAACCAATCGATGCAGCACTAAAATCTGGTCAGAAGCTTGAAGATTTTCTCATCAAGAAAGACCAGTCCGGCACCGAGCAAGCATAATAAATTCTTTAAAGCCCCGCACCTAAAGCCGGGGCTTTTTGTTTTATGATAAAGGTGGAGTAATGAGTCTTACTTTGCCAATTATGTACTTTAAAACAGGAAGCGATCTTAGCCAGATAACGCATTTTGAAGTGAACTACCCGGATGATTTTGTAAAACAAGCGTGGGAACGGCCAGAAATAAATCTCTTCATAG
>NZ_JAVUPQ010000626.1:0-396 GCF_032029835.1 Escherichia sp. AM3
GCCGCCCTGCTGCCGGATGGATGGGCACGGGATATGACGACGTTCCTGTCACTCAGTCAGGAGGTGCTGTTATCCCTGCTCAGTTTCTGCACTGCATGCAGCATCCACGGCGTTCAGACCCGTGAGTGTGGTCACACGTCACGCAGTCCGCTGGACTCGCTGGAAACCGCCATCGGCTTTCACATGCGCGACTGGTGGCAGCCGACAAAAGCAAACTTCTTCGGACACTTGAAACAGCCGCAGATTATCGCAGCCCTGAATGAGGCCGGACTGTCCGGTGCCGCACGGGACGCGGAGAAAATGAAGAAAGGCGATGCGGCTGAACATGCAGAGTTCCATATGAAAGACAACCGCTGGGTGCCTGGCTGGATGTGTGCACCACGTCCACAGACGGAT
>NZ_JAVUPQ010000627.1:0-395 GCF_032029835.1 Escherichia sp. AM3
ATTGTGACCTGCCAGGGCGGCGATTATACCAACGAAATCTATCCGAAGCTGCGTGAAAGCGGCTGGCAGGGCTACTGGAGTGATGCGGCCTCTTCGCTTCGCATGAAAGACGATGCCATCATTATTCTTGACCCGGTTAACCAGGGCGTCATCACCGACGGCCTGAACAACGGCGTGAAAACCTTTGTTGGCGGTAACTGCACCGTCAGCCTGATGCTGATGTCCCTCGGCGGCCTGTTCGCACAGGATCTGGTGGCGTGGGTCTCCGTGGCGACCTACCAGGCGGCCTCCGGCGGCGGCGCGCGTCATATGCGTGAGCTGCTGACCCAGATGGGCCAGCTGCACCAGAGCGTCGCTGCCGAGCTGGCAGACCCGGCGTCCGCCATCCTCGACAT
>NZ_JAVUPQ010000628.1:0-388 GCF_032029835.1 Escherichia sp. AM3
CATTACATAATCATAATCATGCTGGAGACTGAAAAAATTATAACCTTCACGATGTTTTATATACTGGGTGATAAAATATCGGGCAATGGCTTCGTTTTCAGAAAGATTTTCTTTTTTAACAGAAGTCAGACGTTCAGCCACACCTGTAACCTTATCGATAAGGTAGGCATCAACAACTGTTGTTTTCAGTGGTAATGCTGCATTTAATGCAAGTAAAGACAGCCCACCAATTAACATGCCTCCGATACCACCGAATTTATAAATACGATTCATTCTCTCCTGTCGTGCAATGTTGTTTTCTTCAAACGAAACTGATGAGGCAGTAACGTCTTTTTTATTTTTAAATCCGGGAAGTTTAAATTCCATTTTGCATTACCTCAGCAGACTT
>NZ_JAVUPQ010000629.1:0-388 GCF_032029835.1 Escherichia sp. AM3
GCCCTCTACTTGCTCTGCCTGCCGGCGCTGCGTCGCGGGCTTTGGAGCGGCGCAGGGCAACGAGCCGATCGCTGATCGTGGAAACGATAGGCCTATGCCATGCGGGTCAAGGCGACTTCCGGCAAGCTATACGCGCCCTAGGAGTGCGGTTGGAACGTTGGCCCAGCCAGATACTCCCGATCACGAGCAGGACGCCGATGATTTGAAGCGCACTCAGCGTCTGATCCAAGAACAACCATCCTAGCAACACGGCGGTCCCCGGGCTGAGAAAGCCCAGTAAGGAAACAACTGTAGGTTCGAGTCGCGAGATCCCCCGGAACCAAAGGAAGTAGGTTAAACCCGCTCCGATCAGGCCGAGCCACGCCAGGCCGAGAACATTGGTTCCTGT
>NZ_JAVUPQ010000630.1:0-387 GCF_032029835.1 Escherichia sp. AM3
TATATTCAATATAATCTTCACAGTCATGTCTTAATGAGGACATCATATATTTCTGTAACATCATTCTTGAACAGGATAAAAAATTCACGTAACGCTCAGCTTTCACCTCAAAATCTTTACGTCGCTGAATTAATGCTTCTTTCCTTAACTCGTGCTGCTGTGATAATTTGAGCGTCAAATAACCGCCCAATATTGTTAGCGCAGAGCCAAGCCCAATTTTAACGGCATTATCAGCCACATCCACCCACTCAGTCGCCATCTATTACTTGTTCTTCCTGTGATGATCATGGTTGCCAGTATAATTCCAGTACAGACTGGACATACAGCATTTTCTGCTCAGCCTGAATTAGTTACAACATTCACATGCTCAATTACTTTATCTAATGC
>NZ_JAVUPQ010000631.1:0-387 GCF_032029835.1 Escherichia sp. AM3
ACTTTCATTAATGTGGTTTTTCCCGCACCGGAAGCACCAGTTATAGCCACACTTTCCCCCGGAGCTACAGATAAACTCAGAGCACTGAATATCGGTGCTGACTGACTGTCATAACGATAGCTTAAACCATTGGTTTCCAGGGATATTGGCCCCATATCAGCAACGATTTCAATTTCAGGTTTCTTTTCCTCCTTTTCATGTAATGCAATATCTGCAATGCGCTCATTGTGCAGACTCATTATTCTTAGCTGAAGAAGAAAACTGGTCAGAGAGGCAACTCTTTCCGAAAACAGCCCACGAAAAGAACTAAACGCTACAAACATTCCTAATGTCATCTGATTATCGATCACAAGGCCTGCTCCCACCCAAAAAATTACAAACTGATCA
>NZ_JAVUPQ010000632.1:0-385 GCF_032029835.1 Escherichia sp. AM3
CCCCCCATACCCACACGATGGGCAATTTTAAAATCAGACAACTGACCTTTCCGCGTCCACTGTTCATAGGTTTCAGGGGCATCTTCCCAGCCCTGCAGAATGGCTTTGTTCGCAACATCCAGCAGAATATTACCGAAGTCAGACGTACTGTGTGTGAACGCCGCACCGACCATCTGCATCGGGTTATAACTGGAAACCCCAATACCCCGTTCAGTCAGTGACATACGGGCATATTCACGCAGGGTCATCCCGTTGTAGACATTATCACGTTCGGTTTTTTCAAATCCGGCACGCGCCATCAGCGCCTGGCGGATCCCGTCCCCCACAAAATTACCGTTACCGGCATAAATATGAGCCGGGGTATTTTTATTGGATGGCGTGGACT
>NZ_JAVUPQ010000633.1:0-385 GCF_032029835.1 Escherichia sp. AM3
GGCTAAGGGTGTAACCCAGCGCGCCGGAAGCCGCTTCGCGCCAGCCGAACGCGCTTTGGAAAATGGTGACGATGACGTTCGGCACCTCATCGATATGTATCGCGCATACCATCAGGCTGGTGGACACCCACAGCAGCGCCATCAGCGGAACCAGCCACTGCATCAGGCGGGCAACCCCTTTGAGCCCGGTCACAATGGTCAGCAGGGTGAGAAGGGCAAGCGCGCCGCCTGTCAGCCACTCCGGACAATTGAAGGCAAAGCGCAGCGCGTGGGCGACGGAATTTGCCTGAACGGTATTGAAAATAAGGCCATAGGCAATCAGCAAAAAGATCGAGAACAGAACGCCCATCCAGCGCATTCCCAGCCCGCGAGCCATATACCAGGC
>NZ_JAVUPQ010000634.1:0-385 GCF_032029835.1 Escherichia sp. AM3
GTACGGCAAATGGCATAGCAATTCCTTTTTAACCTAATGTATGGGTGACTTCCTGCACGTCCTTATCGTCCAGCTCACGCTCGAAACTGCGTAAACGTTTGTAGATGGACATCAGCTCCACCAGCGTAGTCCAGGAGCTAATCAGATACTGGAACGAACCGCGAACCTGACCAAAGACGTTGGTGATTTGGGTCATCAGACCGAGCGTAATCGTACCCGCAACGATGGACGGGAACAGCAGGAACAACCCGAAAACGTTATCAACCTGAAGATAAAGAATGCGCGCGATATTGAAATACATGTAATGGAAATAGAGGCGGAAATAGTTACGACGTACGGCGCCAAACAGCTCACGCACGGTAGGCGGTGACGCACGGTTGGCATC
>NZ_JAVUPQ010000635.1:0-384 GCF_032029835.1 Escherichia sp. AM3
TTATAATACTTCAGATTCATTTGATGGTAGATTAAAATATTATTATTATATGCCAGACTACCACTTTTTGAATCGTTGGTTAATAAAATTCGGCCATATCTTTATCTTTGAATAAATGTACAGTGTAATAAAGAAGCACAGCTAAATATAAATAAAATATCTATTATGCTAAAGAACCGAACCAAGAAAAATGGACTAACATATAACCCTATATGACATGGCTCATTTGAGCTAACTAATCTAATATTAGTGAGACAGGTCAGTAATACATCAACTCACAACAATTAATTTCCATTAGTTATCCCAATACTTTTTATGCATACTCATTTTTTTTGTTAAACTCATTGGCAATTTTTTGTAATGATGCCCAAGCTTATAACCTAG
>NZ_JAVUPQ010000636.1:0-384 GCF_032029835.1 Escherichia sp. AM3
TTTGATTCTTTTCTTCGAAAGAAGATGATGAATCAGTCACCTCTTCTTTCTTTTTAAAAAATTTCAGTTGCGGAAATTTAAACTCCATTGCGCATTACCTCTGCTGAATTAACAGGCTCACTTTTTCCTGACACTTGTGGTAGTTGGTGTGCGGCTTGGCAACCGACAAGACAAAGCGTCACGATGACCGCGATAATAATTTTCATGATTAAGATCTCGAAGGAGGTGATGAAGAAAACTTAAAGCTTATTTACGAGAGTTTATATCTAGATAATTGTCATCCACCGTATTTCTTTTTTGCCATCTCAATAGCCGCATTACGCAGCTTCTTAGCGCCGATATTTATTCCCTGCCCGGTTAGGTTACCTACTTTTCCAGAAACGC
>NZ_JAVUPQ010000637.1:0-382 GCF_032029835.1 Escherichia sp. AM3
CTACAAATTAAAGTGCCATGTAGGCCGGGTAAGCGCAGCGCCACCCGGCATTTTTTCAGGCGCGATCGACCGTAAAGGCAATCACATCGCCCAGGTGCTCGGCACCCAGCGCCAGCATGACCAGGCGATCCACACCCAGCGCCACGCCGGAGCAGTCCGGCAGACCGGCTTTAAGCGCTTCAAGCAGATGAGTATCAATCGGCTGCGGCGGCAGACCGCGCGCGTTGCGCTTGCGGTTATCCTGCTCGAAACGCTGCTGCTGTTCGCGCGCGTCGGTCAGCTCGTGGAAACCGTTCGCCAGCTCGATGCCTTTGAAATACACCTCAAAACGCTCCGCCACGCGGTGATCTTCGGTGCTGATCTGCGCCAGTGAGGCCTGGCT
>NZ_JAVUPQ010000638.1:0-381 GCF_032029835.1 Escherichia sp. AM3
GTACAGCTTTAATGCTGACACCCTGCCGGAACGTCTGGTGCGTCAGACGTTGTTTCGCGCAAACCGCCTCCTGATGGAGGCATATACCGAAATTCTGGAACTGGATGCGTGCTTTAAAGACTGAGAAGGAGATGAGAATGTACGGAACATGCGAAACGCTGTGCCGGGCGCTGGCAGCAAAGTATCCGGGAGACATGCCGCTGATGCTGGTTATCTGGTCCCCGGAAGAGATTCAGGCCCTCGCTGACGGAATGGATATTTCCCTGTCCGATCATGAAATCAGGACCGTCCTGGCGCGTCTGGAGGACATCCCGGAAGACCAGCGGACTGAATCCGGTATTTCTTCCGGCGTGGCGATGGAGATCATCAATAACGTGAGAG
>NZ_JAVUPQ010000639.1:0-380 GCF_032029835.1 Escherichia sp. AM3
TCCCCCGCAGGAATAGCATGATCCATAACCCGCTGTGTCCCCACCGGCATTAGCAGATTGATTGCTTCAATTACAACTGACAGACAGAAAATTTTCGCCAGCGTTCTTTTAATACCGTAAATACTGTTAATCAGTGAACGAAGACTTATGCGGGTCTGCAGGGTTTCCGACTGGAATTCACTTCCGGGCCAGACCTCAAGTGCAACGCCTGTAAAATATCGGCTCATTTCCTCCCGGCTGATATATCTTATGCCCCTGGCCGGATCATGCAGTACATAACGGTTACGCTGTCCGCGGACCAGCACGACGACGTGACTGAAATCCCAGTGGAGAATACACGGCGTTTTGAGGACTCGAAGTTCATCCAACTCCAGTGAAAG
>NZ_JAVUPQ010000640.1:0-379 GCF_032029835.1 Escherichia sp. AM3
TATCTGATCCTCGCAACGGGAATATCTTTCCAGCGGGTGGTGTACGCAGGGGAGAGCATATCGCGTTTCATTTGCCATGATGGCGCTATCCCTCGCCCGGCAAACCAGATCTGTCCCAGACCGGAATGATTAATGCCATCGAGAACCTTCATCAGCTCAGAGCTGTGAGGACGTGGCGGACGTTCGTCGAACAGCTGCAGCTGCGAAACGCCGGAGCCGGTGAAGTCATTCAGCATCACACCGGCTTTGGCATACAGGTGCCCATCCTTCCAGATACGCTCCAGAGCCGTTGTGGCGGCCGCAATAATGTCCCGGGTGTCCTGAGTGGGTGTAAGCAGTTTCTCCGTGGCCACGTTGCCGTAGTAAGGCTCTTTAACGG
>NZ_JAVUPQ010000641.1:0-379 GCF_032029835.1 Escherichia sp. AM3
CCCGTTTTCCTCAACCAGTCCAAGACGATGTGCATGGAAACGAGATAAATATGTATCAAGTCGCCCGCAAATTTCATTCATATCATTGATTGGCTCATCAAAGATATTATTTTCCTTTTTATTCTTCGAGATAAAATGAGAAACCTTATCCTCGATATTAAAAGGCTTATAACAAATCGTTAAATAGAGTCTGTTTTCAAAATACTCAGGCTCAGAAAGGGAGGAATAGTAATCATTCATTACGCGATTAACGAAAGGAATCTTGCTATTAAAACCAACCTTAACTTCTTTTCTTACCCTCACGCGGTGAGTATAGAACGTTATCGCCCTGCCTTCGAAACTACGAATGAGCGTATTTAACTGGTAAGTAAGTAACGTT
>NZ_JAVUPQ010000642.1:0-379 GCF_032029835.1 Escherichia sp. AM3
GGTCTACATCCACGCGCAGAAGAACATGAACACCGAGGTGCTTAATAACCGCACCACTGATGTGATAAACAACCATGCCGAAAAAATAGGTAACAACCAGGCGATCACCGTTACCAATAACCAGATCCAGAACATTGGCCTTAATCAGATACAGACGGTTGGTGTCAACCAGGTGGAAACGGTGGGTAGTAACCAGATTATCAAAGTGGGATCAAACCAGGTTGAAAAGGTGGGGATCATTCGTGCGCTGACGGTGGGTGTGGCTTACCAGACGACGGTAGGCGGCATTATGAATACCTCGGTGGCGTTGTTGCAGTCCTCACAGGTAGGGCTGCATAAATCACTGATGGTGGGAATGGGCTACAGCGTCAATGTGGGG
>NZ_JAVUPQ010000643.1:0-379 GCF_032029835.1 Escherichia sp. AM3
TGATTGAGGTGGAGGAGTGGCAGCCGCCAGAATTGCCCTGACAGGATGGCGGGAGGCACGCTGCACCCCGCCATATCGCACGTCACGTCAGATGGCTTTTGCCATCTTCAGGTTGCACGGACTCATTTGCCAGTTAAAGACCCCTTTGCCGGTTTCGTCGAGGGTGACGTTGGCAATGGCGGACGTTGTGAACATCGGTGGCGTTTCGCCCGGGCACAGCTCAGATACCAGATAGCCGACCAGCGGCAGGTGGGAAATGACCAGTGCGGAAGCGACACCTTCATTGCACAGCGCCTGAAGGTAAGCACTGACAAGGCCAACATCGCCACACGGCGTGAGTTCAGGGAGAACATCCACACTGGATGGCAGGTTCATACAC
>NZ_JAVUPQ010000644.1:0-378 GCF_032029835.1 Escherichia sp. AM3
GCGCTACCTGGACGGCGAAAACCCGAACACCTTTAACCCGGCCTTCTCGAATGGCTCGATTATGGATATCGGTTTTTACTGCCTGGCCTCTGCGGTCGCCCTGTGGGGTGAACCGCACGGCGTAACCGCCACCGCCAGCCTGCTGGAAAGCGGCGTGGATGCACACGGCGTTGTGGTGCTGGACTACGGTGATTTTAGCGTGACGTTGCAGCACTCGAAGGTCAGTGACTCCGTACTGCCAAGCGAAATTCAGGGCGAAGACGGCTCGCTGGTGATCGAAAAAATCTCCGAATGCCAGAAGCTAAGCATCGTTCCCCGCGGCGGCAAAGCGCAGGAGCTGACGCAGCCTCAGCATATTAACACTATGCTCTATGAGGC
>NZ_JAVUPQ010000645.1:0-378 GCF_032029835.1 Escherichia sp. AM3
TAGTGCATTATTACAGAAAACATTCATAAAATATTCACTGCTTTGCCAGATTTTATCACCTTTTTTACCATCGCTGGGGATAGAGATTCTTGGTACGTAACCAATGACAACGGTATTTCCACCTTCATGTTCAGCATAGCAGTCCATTGCCCATGCAGGTAATGAACTAAAACCCATAAAAAAAGTAATAACAATTAACAAGTAGCGCATATTATTGATCTCGGTTGGCTACAGAAATATTACAAATGTTATTTACTACAGGGCAGTTTATTTCATAAAAACTTAATCCACCAAAGTCATTGATATAACCCACCTGAAAAGTTGACGGAACATTTTTAAACTGCGTATTTGCATAGCTAAAAGGGGTTACCATTAAGC
>NZ_JAVUPQ010000646.1:0-377 GCF_032029835.1 Escherichia sp. AM3
GTGGGAGGGTTTTTCTTTTCCCCCGTATTTCGTTATCATCCGCACCCACTCTCCAGCCCGGCGGCCTGATGTCTGTCATTATCGATACGTTTATTGCACCACCCTGTCACGACGACATTGAGATCCTCTGGCAGGACGAGCATCTGCTGCTGATCAATAAACCTTCCGGTCTGCTCAGCCTGTCGGGGAAAAATCCGCAAAACCTCGATTCCGTCCACCACCGTCTTGTTCAAACCTTTCCCGGCTGCACGCTGGTGCATCGTCTTGATTTTGGCACTTCGGGTCTGATGGTCATTGCGCGTAACAAAGCGATCAACGCCGCGCTTTGCCACCAGTTCAGTCAGCGCGCCGTGAACAAGGTTTACACCGCCCTGCTG
>NZ_JAVUPQ010000647.1:0-376 GCF_032029835.1 Escherichia sp. AM3
TATTCAAATTATAATATTCTGATAATGTTGGATTTGTATCTGATAAAAAGACCCCATAATTAAACTGCGCTGTAACATTCCCCTGAGATGCTGATCTTTCCAAGAATCGCAATTGTTTGTAAATGTTATTTTTAGTAAAGCAGTAATATTGATATAGTCGAAATGATGCCTCTGAATCACCATGTTGTGATTTATACTTCAGTTTCATCAACTTTTCTTCACTTAAATCATAGGTCATTGCTGTAGACCCCATCATACTTTCGTTTTGTTTTATTTTCACATCAGCACCATGCAATTGACAAATAAAAGAGAAATAAAAAAATAGTAACAAGCATGCTTTCATACATCTACAACCTATCTTATATCACTGGGTTTT
>NZ_JAVUPQ010000648.1:0-376 GCF_032029835.1 Escherichia sp. AM3
GGTATCATAAATTTTTCGTGCTAATTTTTTATCTGTGATAATTGGTATTCCGATTTCCTTTGCATATTTCCTTACGGCTAAGGCTACCTCATTAGTTTCTCTTACAGAAATCAATGGAATAGGTGAAAGATGTGGCTTAAAGTATATCCCTATTGCAATGTGAGTAGGGTTGGCAATCATCAAACGACTATTACTGACATCAGACTTCAATTGCTCAGAAAGAATTTCCTGATGCGCTCTCTGCGTTTAGACTTAATTTCTGGATTTCCTTCTTGCTCCTTGTATTCTCTTTTAACTTCTTGTTTATCCATTTTCATATCTTTCATAAATAAAAAATATTCAGCGATAAAATCAAAAATTAAGACAATTATCATAC
>NZ_JAVUPQ010000649.1:0-376 GCF_032029835.1 Escherichia sp. AM3
CTTCTATCTCTTCCACACTGCGGACATACATCTTCTCGTTCAGGCTGTAGAAGCAACCCATCGCCACAATGGTGACTACCGCCAGTGCGCTTGGGTAGATGAAGATCAACTGGCGTAACCCTTCAATGGTGTGGTCAGCCTGTGCGACGTTCGGCACATAGCCAATTTGCGTCAGCATCCAGCCGGGGAAGAAACCAGCCAGCGCCTGAGACACTTTGCGAAAGAAGGTAAAACCGGTGTAGACCGTTCCTTCCGAACGCACGCCGGTGCGCCACTCGCCGTACTCGACGGTGTCGGAAACCAGCGCCCAGTTCAGGCTGTTAACAAACGCTGAGCCAAAGAACGCCAGGCAGGAGAACGCCACGAAGCTGACATA
>NZ_JAVUPQ010000650.1:0-376 GCF_032029835.1 Escherichia sp. AM3
TTCCAGGACTTCATCAACAAGTAGCTGTCCCTCATCATCAGGATCGCCAGCGTGAACAATTTCAGTCACGTCTCCACGTCTGATAAGTTCGAGAATCGTTTTAACCTGTTTTGCTGCACTTTCAACAGGCTGATACTTCACGGGATAAAGACGTAAAGGAAGCGTTTCAACCTTCCAGGCTTTGTATTCAGGATTATAGTTTTCCGGCGGTTGTGATTCGATAATATGACCAAAACAGTTAGTCACAATGGCGTTATCACTTTCAAACCAGCCATCATGGCGGGTAAAATTGCCACCAAGTGCCTTAACAATATCATTTGCTACTGCGGGTTTTTCAGCGATAAAAAGTCTCATTAATTACACCTCAATTCAGGTT
>NZ_JAVUPQ010000651.1:0-375 GCF_032029835.1 Escherichia sp. AM3
CGAAAAGAATTTCAATGCGGATCATGTTCTCATCTCCCTTTTCTTTATGCTGTATGTTTGTACAGTATTCTAATAACTGAATCCGCACACAGTCAAATGTCATTGTTGTGACTAAAAAACGCTCAATTCTCTGAGTGTGTGGCTGTATGCCTGCTGTGGGCTGCTGTGTCCAGCTTATCCACAGCATTTTGTGCACGGTTCTGTGGACAAAATACCTGGTTACCCAGGCCGTGCCGGCACGTTAACCGGGCTGCATCCGATGCAAGTGTGTCGCTGTCGCCGGCCTCCTCACCCGGTCACGTTTCGTCGTTCCTCCTCCACGCGC
This sequence comes from Escherichia sp. AM3, assembly GCF_032029835.1. Classification (NCBI taxonomy): domain Bacteria; kingdom Pseudomonadati; phylum Pseudomonadota; class Gammaproteobacteria; order Enterobacterales; family Enterobacteriaceae; genus Escherichia; species Escherichia sp. AM3. The sequence goes on from NZ_JAVUPQ010000651.1 coordinate 326, forward strand.
TGCGGCTTCGGGGCCGCACCTGCATTCGTATGCGGTCGCCCGGTAACAGG
>NZ_JAVUPQ010000652.1:0-375 GCF_032029835.1 Escherichia sp. AM3
GGGCTGCGCCCTGCCTCTGCCGTCTGCATAAGACTATGATGCACAAAAATAACAGGCTATAATGGCCTGAAAAACGGGACAGGATGTGCAATTGTAATACCGTCACACGCGACGCTATTACAATTGCCATCTGGTCAGGGCTTCGCCCCGACACCCCGTAAGGAGCCTGAAGTGAGTGATAGTGCGGTAAGAAAGAAAAGTGAGGTACGGCAAAAGACAGTTGTCAGGACACTCAGATTCTCTCCTGTTGAGGATGAAACCATCAGGAAAAAAGCTGAAGATTCCGGACTTACTGTATCTGCTTACATCCGAAATGCAGCACTGAATAAGCGAATTAACTCCCGTACAGATGATGCTTTTCTGAAGGAGTTAATG
>NZ_JAVUPQ010000653.1:0-375 GCF_032029835.1 Escherichia sp. AM3
GGTCCATACAAATTCGACAGCCGCGTGTCGCAGGACCGCATCGTTCTGACCCGCTTCGACAACTACTGGAACAAAGACGCCTATCACTTCGACAAAATCATCTATCTGCCGATCCCGGATGCCTCCGTGCGTCTCGCGAACCTGCGCGCGGGCGATCTCGACCTGACCGAAGGCATTGCCGCCAGCGACGTCAAAACCGTCGAAGCCGACAGCAAGCTGGCGCTGGCGAAGGTCACCGGTCTGGGCTATCAGGGGATCACCTTCAATATTAACAACGGCAAGGTGCCGGCCAACGATCCGTTCAAAGATGCCCGCGTGCGCGAGGCATTTTCTCAGGCAATCGATCGCGATGCCTTAAACCAGGTGGTCTTTGAA
>NZ_JAVUPQ010000654.1:0-375 GCF_032029835.1 Escherichia sp. AM3
GTGCGCGGTTGCGCCAATGATCTTCACCCCACGCTCGTATGCCTGGTGATACGGACGCGCGCCAATAAAGGCTGGCAGGAAGGAGTGGTGGATGTTGATAATTTTGTTCGGGAAGCGCGCCACAAAGGATGGCGTCAGCACGCGCATATATTTCGCCAGCACCACGTAGTCCGGGTTATGCGCTTCAATCGCAGCTGCCATCAGGTTGTCGTGCTCTTCACGGGTATGGCCTTCGTGACTGACCAGTTCAAACGGAATGTCGAAACGTTCTACCAGCGTACGCAGCGTCTCATGGTTGCCAATGACGGCGGCAATTTCGACGTCCAGGCCACCGTAGTTGGCTTTCATCAGCAGATCGCCCAGGCAGTGCGCCTC
>NZ_JAVUPQ010000655.1:0-374 GCF_032029835.1 Escherichia sp. AM3
AATATTCACCTGGCACCAGTCCCAAAAAAGCCATGAGCTGTTTGGGATTGGAAAATCGCGAAAAATCACCCAGTTCAGCAACCAGGGTTATTGCGATTAGCTGACCAACACCTTTAAGAGCCTGCAACTGGCAGACCAGATTGCACAGAGACCACTCAGGTAACAGGCGAGATATTTCCTGGTCGAGTTGAAGTATGCGATCTTCAATCTGCTCCAGACTTTGACAATAGTGTTGAAAAGCAATCTGTTGAGATGGCTGACTAAATGATTGATTAGCTAACCAGGTTCGGTGTTTTCCTGTCCAGTGCTTTCCAGCATAATGTTTGTCTGTTCGCAATAGCATGCTCAGAATTCGCTGTCGGGCAACTCTGCTG
>NZ_JAVUPQ010000656.1:0-374 GCF_032029835.1 Escherichia sp. AM3
GGCACTGTTTCACTCGATGCACTGCAAACGCTGGTGATGGATGAAGCTGACCGCATGCTGGATATGGGATTCAGCGATGCGATTGACGAAGTGATCCGCTTTGCCCCTGCCACACGCCAGACGCTGCTCTTTTCGGCCACCTGGCCCGAGGCGATTGCAGCGATCAGCGGGCGCGTGCAGAAGAACCCGCTGACCATTGAAATCGATACTGTCGATGCGTTACCGGCGATTGAGCAGCAGTTCTTCGAGACATCGCAGCACGGCAAGATTCCACTGCTACAAAAATTGCTGAGCCAACACCAGCCAGCGTCCTGCGTGGTGTTCTGTAATACCAAAAAAGATTGTCAGGCGGTGTGCGATGCCCTGAATGATGC
>NZ_JAVUPQ010000657.1:0-372 GCF_032029835.1 Escherichia sp. AM3
GCCACGAGTGCACCTGGAACGGCACGAAGAACAGCGAAATCGCCGTCACCAGAATACCCACGCACAGCCCGCGCGCCACGCCACCGCCCACGTAACCGGCGATAATGACGTGCGTCGGCACTGGCGCCACCAGCAGCTCTTCAATGTTGCGCTGGAACTTGGCGCTGAAGAATGAGGATGCCACGTTCGCGTAAGCGTTGGTGATCACTGCCATCATGATCAGGCCCGGCACGATAAACTGCATATAGGTAAAGCCGTGCATCTCACCAATGCGGGAGCCAATCAGGTTGCCGAAAATGATGAAGTAGAGCGTCATGGTGATCACCGGCGGCACCAGGGTTTGCACCCAGATGCGCATAAAGCGGTTAATCT
>NZ_JAVUPQ010000658.1:0-372 GCF_032029835.1 Escherichia sp. AM3
TTTTAACCCGCGCCAGCCACTGCTGCGACGCCTGACGCGCAGAGCGGGCGGTCAGCCAGTAGACGGCGGTAACCGGCCACAGCAGGGCGGTAAACGCCTTACGCCCCAGCAACTGCCAGACGCGCAGCATCAGGCGCATGCCCCATAATCCTTTTACCTCCTGCTGCTGCGCCCAGTGCTGCGAGCGGCGACGCATCAGCAGGGAAGGAATGCGCGGCAGCATGCCGAGAAACAGACGGGTATGCATCAACGAGATGCGCACGTTGTCTTTCAGGGCATCGAAATGAGATACCCCGTCCGGCGGATAGGTTACGCGGGTGGGCAGAAAATAGCTGGTGTTGCCCTGCCAGTAGAGGCGCACCATCACTTCGG
>NZ_JAVUPQ010000659.1:0-371 GCF_032029835.1 Escherichia sp. AM3
GCATAAATCCGTCGTTGAGAGCGGGAGGGATCGCGCCGAGCGTCTGTTTCGGCAGCATGGCGAGCACGCTGCTGTTCAGCCGCGCGCCGGGCAGCAGCGACAGCAGCACGCCCAGCAGGATCAGGCATACCGCGGCCCACAGCAGCGCCGGGCGCAGGGCGTTACGGTGCGGCAAAGCGCTGGCGTTCTGCATCGGTCAGGCGGGCGGGCGTCAGTTGGTGGCGGGAGAGGGCGATATCCGTCGTGTCGCCCTGCTTATCGTTCAGGCGAATGGATTCCAGATAGATCGCGCCCTTCAAATCAAGGGTAGAGAAAATCTTGTCCAGCGGCGTGGGGACGGGCGTCAGCACCAGCGACCAGCGGCCTTCGCC
>NZ_JAVUPQ010000660.1:0-371 GCF_032029835.1 Escherichia sp. AM3
TTTGCAGACCTTCAGCAGACATAATCTGGAAGTTGTAGTTAACGTTAGGCAGTGGACGCGGCAGCGGAACAACGCCTACAGCCATACCCACCAGTGGAGAGATCACGTCACGGCGACGAACGTACGCGATAAACTCGTTACCGGTCAGCGCGAAGCTCATGCGGATTTCTTTCACCGGCGCGAACGGCAGAACCGCCTGCAATACAGTGCCGCTTACAACGCCATTCACCACGTACGGCTGAGCCAGGTTCGCCCAGATTTCAGGAGAAACCCACATCACATCGTATGCGGCGACTTTGTTCGCGCGTGCGGTGGTACCGAATGCGCCTTTACCGAAGAACGCAAAGAGCGCGGTCATGTCAGCGGTAGTC
>NZ_JAVUPQ010000661.1:0-371 GCF_032029835.1 Escherichia sp. AM3
TCGCTTCCGTTTGAACCCCCGCTGCTTGATGCAGGGGTGTTACTCGCCATCGTGGGTATCCTGACCGGTGGGATGCTGGATTTCATGTCATTGCGGAAAACGCAGATGACATGAAGTAAAAAGCGAAAGGTTATTTCCCGTTGTAATAACGACACGAAATTATAACGGCAAAATAACCGCCATCGGCAAAAAAAAATATTTGTTGTTTTGTGCGGGATAGCATTCGGAAATTATTGGAGCTTATTTCGCTACGCTATTTTCCGTTAAACGATTCAGCATTCGAAAGATTGAATTTTCGTTTTTTAGTTGTCTTTTTATTGATAATTAATTGTTAATTATTTGTGTATTTTTCACAATGGTTATACCAATTG
>NZ_JAVUPQ010000662.1:0-370 GCF_032029835.1 Escherichia sp. AM3
GGTATAGACTCATTGGACTTGATAGGTTTAATCCAGGTAGGTTGGTTTTCCGTATGTGATTCATTAGGAAATTGTTTTTGAAGACGAGGTAATGTGAGGACATTGAGTAACACCGTTGAACGAAGATCGATCCCACGTACGAACGTTGTTACAGGTGTTCCTCCACGTAAACCGCTTTTAAAACCACCACCAAAACCTGGTGCCTGATTCGCCTGGTTGAATAACGCAATCGCAGTGCATCCACCACATAATGCTTCACCCTGCCCCGGTTGATTGACAAATGCACAATTCGTCGCGCCGCTTACCCCAGCCAACAGTTTTTCCATTGGAGTCACATCATTTGCTTTGACACCTTTGGTCTGCATAAAGG
>NZ_JAVUPQ010000663.1:0-369 GCF_032029835.1 Escherichia sp. AM3
CACTCTCTCGATCTCGCCCGTCTGGCTGAAAAGCGCGGCTATCATCGCTACTGGCTGGCAGAACACCACAATATGACTGGCATTGCCAGTGCTGCCACGTCGGTATTGATCGGCTATCTGGCGGCGAATACCACCACGCTGCATCTGGGGTCTGGCGGCGTGATGTTGCCTAACCACTCACCGTTGGTCATTGCAGAACAGTTCGGCACGCTTAATACACTCTATCCGGGGCGAATCGATTTGGGGCTGGGTCGTGCTCCGGGTAGTGACCAACGGACAATGATGGCGCTACGTCGTCATATGAGCGGCGATATTGATAATTTCCCCCGCGATGTGGCGGAGCTGGTGGACTGGTTTGACGCCCGCGAT
>NZ_JAVUPQ010000664.1:0-369 GCF_032029835.1 Escherichia sp. AM3
GACTGAGACTTAAATTGCAACAAATAGGAAAGGAAAACTTTTTCAGGTTTTTTTGTCAACCGGCCTTAAAGGCCGCATTGCATTTCCTAAATACAGTTTTACATAAGGAACATTGTATGACTGTATTTATCCTCGCCATGGGTTATGGCATTTTGACAGCGGGATCTCTCATTCTCTTAGTGAGAAATGCCTATATAGGTTGGACCTGGTTCTTCAAGAACTATGACGACCTTCCCCATATCTACCGCTCACGCTGGCGATACCAGAGACGATTCATTCTTAAACGCCTCTGGAAGCGTCTCTTTAACCGCTGAGATGGTTATCCAGCGGCATCCCCAGTCCGGCCAGCCAGCACAGACAGCACCAGGT
>NZ_JAVUPQ010000665.1:0-369 GCF_032029835.1 Escherichia sp. AM3
ACTTTATAGAGCATAAGCAGCGCAACACCCTTATCTGGTTGCCGACGGATGGTGATGCCGAGAACTTTATGAAAACCCACGTTGAGCCGACCATCCGCGATATTCCGTCGCTGCTGGCGCTGGCTCCGTGGTATGGCAAAAAGCACCGGGATAACACGCTCACTATGAAGCGTTTTTCCAATGGTCGTGGCTTCTGGTGCCTGGGCGGTAAAGCGGCAAAAAACTACCGTGAAAAGTCGGTGGATGTGGCGGGTTATGATGAACTTGCTGCCTTTGATGAGGATATTGAACAGGAAGGCTCTCCGACGTTCCTTGGCGACAAACGTATTGAAGGCTCGGTCAGGCCACAGTCCATCCGTGGCTCCACGC
>NZ_JAVUPQ010000666.1:0-368 GCF_032029835.1 Escherichia sp. AM3
AGCCAGCATTGCAGCTTGGTATTGAAAAACTTAAAAAATCACGTAAAGGGATGATTATCCTCGTCGTGGGTTTTCTTCTGCTTGCTGCCGGTGTTTCTGTTTATTATATCCCGTCCATTATCCGTTCTGTGTCGTCAGGGGATGAGAAACCCGCAAGTCAGCCGCTTGCAACCGGAGAGGCTAAACGTCAGACCGGACTGAGCGAAGATATCGATCCTTTTAATACCGCACAGAAAAAAACAGAGAAACCAGAGGAAGAAAAAGTCATTTCTTCTGAAAAGACTGACCCGCCGGAAAATAAACAGCAGAGCTTCAGCCGTGCACTTGACGTTTCTCTTGATGGCAGCCAGGCAGGAAACAGCAGCAGT
>NZ_JAVUPQ010000667.1:0-367 GCF_032029835.1 Escherichia sp. AM3
TCCACCGTATAGCGCTGGTTGGCCATCTGCCCCTGTTCTCGATCGGTCACCGTGAACTTAAGCAGATCGCCGGTGCGGACTTCCATCTCGCTGCGGCGAAACAGCTGCACGTCGCCGGTGATCAGCTCCTTCGGGGAATACAGCCCAATCTTCCCCTCCTCATCACGTACCGTCACCGTTCTGCCGTTACGGTCAACGGCCACCACATCCTGGTAGCGATCGCCGCGTTTAACCACCATTCCCGGCTGCCAGGCCTCGGTTTTATTGAACTCATGGCGGGTGTGGGTGATTTTATCGAGCACGGGCACCGTAATGGCCTTCTCCCCCAGTTCCCCCCGGGCAGTCAGCGCAGCATGAATGCCGGCAT
>NZ_JAVUPQ010000668.1:0-366 GCF_032029835.1 Escherichia sp. AM3
CCATAACAGAGTCACCACTTAAACCACTGACGCGTGAATAAAATCCCTGTTTTATAAATTTGTCATGACTGATAAAAATACCTGACGGCTTACGGATTGTTATAGAAACAGTATCTTTTTCAGTTGCCGGTGGGATCACAACCTGAACACGTTCTCCACCCGGAAGCGTGGCAGAACGCAGGGGATATTCAGGAGTCACAGAACCGCCGTCATGAAAATCGGCCAGTGTGGATGCAAAAGAAAGACAATCACTGTAACTCATCTTTTGTTCATACCATTGCCACTTTCCCCTGACCTTTATAAATATTTCTCCTGGTCGGTTAACAGCGATTTCCGTGACACCATCAGTCTCATTCAGCCAGTGAT
>NZ_JAVUPQ010000669.1:0-366 GCF_032029835.1 Escherichia sp. AM3
CTCATATTCGTTTCAACCATTGCGCCGTGAATATCAAAAAAGCGCGAGCAAATATCGCCAGCAACCTGGCGGGCATTCAGGTCGTCACTCTCTTCACCACCATAAAACGCATGCCAGTTAGCGCCGTCGCGAATGGCCGGTGAGCCAATTCCCACCAGGGCGACATCCAGATTATCCCAGTAGGCAGAGATGGTTTTAAAGTGCTGAGACTGCATGATCCCATTACGAATTAATGGGTTATCCAGCAGAGCCGGAAAATCCGCGAGATGCGATTCCCCTTTCAGCTTCGCTGCCGCGCTGTAGGTTAATGTGTTTACATGATAGCGGCTTTCGAGTTTACCGGACGGTCCGCCAATAATTGGTACG
>NZ_JAVUPQ010000670.1:0-365 GCF_032029835.1 Escherichia sp. AM3
GAGTATGGCTAAAAGCGAAAACCATTACCGGGATCGAAATCCATACCTGGTGCAGCGTATGCTGGTCGAAGGCCATCTGGCTGGTCAGCAGCGACGGCTGCCAGCTGCCCGTCAGATACAGCGAGACAAACAGAAAATAGGCGATCAGCGGAAAGACAAGGAAACCCATCACCTTAATGGTGATGTGCCGGCCCATCAGGAAGATCAGATTCAAAATCAGCACTACGCCAAAGCTCACCAGCATCCGCATGCCGGTATCCACCGTCATCCGTTTCGCCAGCTGTTCAGTGAGTGAGTTGGTTATCGCCACCGCGTAAATCAGAACTACCACAAAGAAGGCCACAAAATAGAGCGTGGTGATCAGG
>NZ_JAVUPQ010000671.1:0-365 GCF_032029835.1 Escherichia sp. AM3
GGATTGCATAATGCAAAAAACTAAAGACGAATCAGTCAAAATTGAAATTAAAGTAACTCGCAACGGTGAAACCACTCGTTATAAAAAACGATTAAATCCTGGCGAGGCTGTTATTGGTCGCATTGCTGGCGTTATGATTAAGGCGCAGGAAGATGAAGCGATTCAAAGTTAAATTAATTATTCGAAAGATGGGAATGTTTTGCCAGTCGTGCAAGCAATCTTTCGAAACTGAATTATCAGCAACCAGTCAGGATGAAGCCATCACGAAAGCAAAAAAACTTTCCGGCGCTAACCTCGACACTCACAAAATAAATATTGAATTAATCAAGGAGATTTAACATGACAATTTTTTTTTTGATTATCGC
>NZ_JAVUPQ010000672.1:0-364 GCF_032029835.1 Escherichia sp. AM3
CGAACTGACCAACTTTATCCATGACCAGACGAGAAAACACAGCTGGCAATGATTCAGGCATCACATCAACGTGTTCAATGGTGAAAACATCGCCTTTATTAAGACGAATCGGCCTCATTAAATTCTCAATTTTACGCTGAATGTTGAGTTCATTTTTTTGACACTCTTTCGTGTAGAACTCACTGATAGGCAAAGTCACAGTCAATGATACAGGCTGAGGCGCTAATCCACTATTCAGTAAAGCGTGATGCACAGCTAACAGGTTAACATCCGTATATTGATACTCAATATGAGTCGTAAGAATAGATTGGTTGCTAACTTCATCATACGTGTATTTTTTACCATCCAGTTCATAGTTAAATGT
>NZ_JAVUPQ010000673.1:0-364 GCF_032029835.1 Escherichia sp. AM3
CGCGGATACTGGCGAATAAAACAGCAAATGTGATATAGTTCACACATCTTATGTAACGAGAAACATTGTTTCATTCCAGTTCGTCTGTTTTGTCGAGGATGGGTTTTATGGCAACCATTACCACCAGCATGGTGCTCCTGCGCTGGCCGTTGTTGAGCGCGGTTTTGATGTTCCTGGCCAGCACGTTAAACATTCAGTTTCGAAAGTCCGACTATGCAGGTCTTGCTGTGATTAGCACCCTGTTAGGGTTGGGCGCCGCATGCTGGTTCGCGACAGGTTTGCTTGGCATTACGCTGGTAGACATTGCCGCCGTCTGGGAAAACATTAAAGTGGTGATGGTTGAAGCCATGAGCCACACTCCGCC
>NZ_JAVUPQ010000674.1:0-363 GCF_032029835.1 Escherichia sp. AM3
ACATTCTCTGCCGCAATTGCTTACTACGACAGCTACCGTTCCGCGGTTCTGCCCGCTAATCTGATTCAGGCTCAGCGTGATTATTTTGGTGCGCACACCTATAAGCGTACTGATAAAGAAGGTGTATTCCATACCGAGTGGTTGGAATAATCTTTATATTCCACAGTCAGGCCAATTGACCTGACTGTTAACTATTTTTTTGTTATTCTATAATAAACTGATCAAAGTCATCTTATCTGCACATCTTCGTTATTTTTCAGTTCTAATAAACCAAATATTTATCTTTTAAGGGTAATGACTCCAACTTATTGATAGTGTTTTATGTTCAGATAATGCCCGATGACTTTGTCATGCAGCTCCACC
>NZ_JAVUPQ010000675.1:0-361 GCF_032029835.1 Escherichia sp. AM3
AACTGTTACGCAGTAAGGCTAAATACGCCAAAACAGCTACCAGAGTGCAAGATACAGCGTCTTCGTGTCCGTCATTGCTTAAAATTCTTGAAATCTACCTGACAATTAACAGCACGAAGAAGAAGCCAGCCACTTTAGCTAAGGCAAGAAAAGCGGTAGAGATGTTTCTCTCCTACCGTAAAAAGCCTGATATTGCATTGCAAGATGTAAGCCGCACCACTGTTACAGGCTGGATTGAACACATGCAAAAAACTCTTTCACAACAATCAATTGCAAATTATATCAGCCCAATGGCCCAGCTATGGGAATTAGCTTCATCACGTTACCACGATGCGCCAGAAAGGGCGCTCTCCCCTTGGCG
>NZ_JAVUPQ010000676.1:0-361 GCF_032029835.1 Escherichia sp. AM3
GCTTCACCCTCACCTGCCAGACGGATGCGGTCGCCCGTATCCACGCCTGCCGGGATCTTAACGGACAGCGTTTTGGTTTTCTCCACGCGTGCGTGACCGTGGCATTTGGTGCACGGATCTTTAATCAGCGTACCGCGACCATGACAGTGCGGACAGGCCTGCTGCACCGCGAAGAAGCCCTGGCGCATCTGAACCTGACCGGAACCGTGACAGGTTGGGCAGGTCTGTGGCTGAGTCCCCGCTTTCGCGCCGCTGCCGTGGCAAACGTCACACTCTTCCAGCGTCGGAATACGGATCTCTTTGGTGACGCCGCGAACCGCTTCTTCAAGCGTCAGCTCCATGTTGTAGCGCAGGTCTGCGC
>NZ_JAVUPQ010000677.1:0-361 GCF_032029835.1 Escherichia sp. AM3
TCACGCAGCGTTTGCGCATCGCCTTCCGGCAGCAGATGCAGCTGCTCGATAGCGCTCAGCGTCGGCAGCAGCGAGCGGGATTGCAGAGAAGGTTCACGCCCGCCGCGTATCAGCTGGAAGACCTGGACGATAAATTCGATCTCACGAATACCGCCCGCGCCGAGCGTGATGTTGTCCTTCTGGCCACGGCGACGCACCTCGCGGGCAATCATCCCTTTCATATTTCGCAGGGACTGGATCACGCTGAAGTCGATGTAGCGGCGGAACACAAACGGGCGCAGCATGGCGCGCAGCTCGTTGGCCCAGGCATCGTCGCTGTCACCCATGATCCGCGCTTTGACCATCGCGTAACGCTCCCAGT
>NZ_JAVUPQ010000678.1:0-360 GCF_032029835.1 Escherichia sp. AM3
GGACACGGGTGTGACGCTACCGGCGGAGCTGGCGGTGATGCTGGGAAGGCTGGAGCGGGAGCTGCGTGCGGGAGCGGTGAGTGCGGAGAGTGAGGCATGGCTTGCGCAGTGCGGGCTGACGGCGGAACAGATGGCCGCGCAGATGGAGGATGCATACATCCCGGAGCGGAGGCTGCATCTTTACCACTGTGACCACCGTGGACTGCCGCAGGCGCTCATCACCCCGGAAGGCGAAACGGCGTGGTGCGGGGAGTATGACGAGTGGGGGAACCAGCTTAATGAGGAGAACCCGCATCACCTGTACCAGCCGTACCGTTTGCCGGGGCAGCAGTATGATGAGGAGTCGGGACTGTATTACAA
>NZ_JAVUPQ010000679.1:0-360 GCF_032029835.1 Escherichia sp. AM3
GTTTTGCAGTGAAAACAGGGAGCACTTTTGTTAAGTGGCTTGGCTGGGGATGGTTTTATCTTCGTCTTCTTGTCGCGAGTGTTTTACATTTTATCTTTGTTTTTGTGTTAGCCATTCTTGGTGCGTTTAAATGGGCTGTATTCTGGCTGGGTGGTATTTTGTGTGTCATCACCTGGTATCATCTCGATCACCAGTTATGGACTCCACAAAATCTGACTATACCGGTGATTACGGCAACCTGGATTTTGGGACTGCTGGCTGAGCCTCTGATGGAGCTGCTCAACAAAACTATGCCCTGGCACAAGTTACTTGTTCCCGAACCTGCGGACGAAAGCACCGAGAACAGTAGCGAGATAAGCC
>NZ_JAVUPQ010000680.1:0-360 GCF_032029835.1 Escherichia sp. AM3
TCACCGAGCAGTCAGCCTCGCCTTCCCACTCCCCCAGAACGTCAAGCTGGCGTTCGCTGAAGACCAGCACAAGCGGCGTCGAGAACTCCTTTAAAACGATGCGCAGCACCTTTCCGTTAAGCCGCTGACGTGCGGTTTTCAGCGCCGGAGCGCGATACAGAAAGGCATTCAGTACATTCTCGATGCCTGCGGTGACTAAGGGTTTAATGGGCACGGGAAACCTCCACTCAGAACTTGTAACCACGATGCAGCGCGACGACACCCGCCGTCATATTGAAGTATTCCACGTTTTCAAACTCCGCATCCTGCATCATCGCTTTCAGCGTGTCCTGATCCGGGTGCATTCGGATGGATTCGGCC
>NZ_JAVUPQ010000681.1:0-359 GCF_032029835.1 Escherichia sp. AM3
CGCTGTACATGCAGGATCGTTATCTCGGCAAGATGAACCGTGTCGCTGACGATATTACCGTCGCACCGGAATATCTGGAGGAGAGCAACAACCAGGCATGGGCACGCGGCGGTGCGGGTGACCGTCTGCTGATGTACGCACAGCTGAAGGAATGGGCAGAGAAAAACTTTGATATCAAGAAATGGTATCCAGATGGCACTCCTCTGCCAGAGTTTTACAGCGAGCGTGAAGGGATGAAAGGCTGGAACCTGTTCCAGTTGATGCATCGTAAAGCACGCGGCGATGAGGTCAGCAATGACAAGTTTGGCGGCAAGAATTACTGTGCTGAATCCAACGGTAACGCAGCGGACACGCTGATG
>NZ_JAVUPQ010000682.1:0-359 GCF_032029835.1 Escherichia sp. AM3
ATCCAGGAGAGGTCTTTTTCGCGGGTGGCGGAGTTTACAACGAGGCGGAAGAAATCTTCAGTGAAGTAATAGACGATAAGGTCATCAATCACGCCGCCCGAGGCATTCAGCATGCCGGTATAGAGCGCTTTGCCCGGCGTCTTCAGTTTGGCGACGTCATTTGCCAGCAGATAACGCAAAAACTCCCGGGTGCGGCTACCGCGCAGGTCGACAATCGTCATATGAGACACGTCGAACATACCGGCATCGGTGCGCACCGCGTGGTGCTCATCAATCTGCGAGCCGTAGTGCAGCGGCATCATCCAGCCGTGGAAGTCCACCATGCGGGCGCCGCACAACACGTGCTGTTCGTACAAAGG
>NZ_JAVUPQ010000683.1:0-359 GCF_032029835.1 Escherichia sp. AM3
CCCTCCATCAGCGCGACGGAAGAAGCCCTGGATCAGAGCAATGAGTCTTTAATCAATCTGCTGGCGGGTTGGTTTAGCGATCTTGGGTTTAACGTTGAGGTTCAGCCCGTCCCCGGAACACGCCACAAATTTAACCTGCTCGCCAGTACCGGACATGGCGCGGGCGGCCTGCTGCTGGCTGGCCACACTGACACCGTGCCGTTTGATGATGGCCGCTGGACGCGCGATCCGTTCACGCTGACCGAACATGACAACAAACTCTACGGTTTGGGCACCGCCGACATGAAAGGCTTTTTCGCCTTTATCCTCGACGCGCTGCGTGACGTGGACGTGACAACCCTGAAAAAGCCGCTCTACAT
>NZ_JAVUPQ010000684.1:0-359 GCF_032029835.1 Escherichia sp. AM3
AGCAGGAGGCGGAAACGTTGCTTCGCCAGCAGCCTCCGTCCACCCGTATCGACCTGACGCTGGCGGACTGGGCTGAACAGCGTGGCGATCATGAGGCCGCGAAAACCGCCTACAACACCGTCCTGCAACGCGAACCGCAGAATGAAGACGCGATCCTCGGCCTGACCGAGGTCTATCTTGCCCAGGGTAACAAGGACGCGGCGCGCGCGGCGCTGGCGAAACTGCCCGCGGCACAGAACGGCGAACCGCTCTCCATCAATATGCAGCGCCGGCTTGCCATGGCGCAGGCTGGCCTGGGTGATCATGCCGCGGCAGAACAGACCTTCAACGCCATTCTTCCGCAGGCCAAATCGCAGCCG
>NZ_JAVUPQ010000685.1:0-358 GCF_032029835.1 Escherichia sp. AM3
TGATAAACGATCTGAAGAGTATATTGTTAAAACCTTCAGAAGAAGTTGATGTTTTTATCAAAATTTTTGAAAGTTGGGTAACAAAATTACCATCAATATCAGGTCCTGTAAATCTCCATATACCTACCAGTTTCAAAGATAAGTCTCTTGAAGTAGAGTCATATTTTGTCGACAAATCAATATGGAATGTCCATATTACATTTCATGATGATAAGCGTTTTGTGTTTTTTACCGATCAATTTATTGCTGAATTTAGTCCGCAGGAATTTGTGGATAATTGTGAGCAATATTTAATTAATAATCATTGTTTCTCCCCTGACAAGGTTAACGAAATCTGCGAACAAGCCAGACATTATTT
>NZ_JAVUPQ010000686.1:0-358 GCF_032029835.1 Escherichia sp. AM3
GATCAGAACCGGAAGCCGGTACCGATGTTGCGAACGATGCCACTGGCGCCACAGCATCTGTCTTTAATTACACCGCGAAAGTTATTCAGGTTGGTGATAACAAACCAACAGCAGGTCACTACTCCTCATCTGCAACGTTCGAGGTTGTTTATCGCTAAATCTATTTTGGCAGCCTGAAAGGGCTGCCTTCTGGAACGTAGTATGAATTATTTATTAAAATTGTTAGGTGGATGTTTGATTATCTCTTGCTGTTCAGTACAGGCAAGTGTGGTTCTCGGTGGCACGCGAATTATTTATCCATCGAATAAATCCGAAGTACAAATAGCACTCAAAAATAAAGACCCTCATACTCGATATC
>NZ_JAVUPQ010000687.1:0-357 GCF_032029835.1 Escherichia sp. AM3
CCAGCTGATGAGCGACACCTGTCCTGAAATCACCCTGGACAATGTACTGGCAACATTCCGCCATCTGAATGCCAGTAAGATGCAGACATTTGAACAGGGACTGATTGATGTCTACCGGAAATTGTCATGGGATTACAGAACCAATAATCCCTGCCGTCTGGGTAAGAAAATCATTATTGAAAACCTGCTGTACCGCTGGAGTAACGGGCGTGTGACGCTGGACTGCAGCGGACGGGAGGCACTGGATGACCTGGTACGTCCGTTTTATCTGCTGGAGGGGCGCAACGTCCCTGACTTCAGGAACAGCATCGGGGCGCAGTATGGTGAATTTCTCGGGAACGGCGACAATGTCGGTAA
>NZ_JAVUPQ010000688.1:0-357 GCF_032029835.1 Escherichia sp. AM3
CTTCATGGATGCGGCGAACATCGAATTACTGACCATTGATGATCCTATCGAGAGAATGAAGCGACTCGCCGGGATGGTTAAGCGGTAATAAATGAGATATAATCAGGGCTGTCAATTGACGGCCCTTTTTATTGGAGGAAACATGAAAATTGTTAAGCATGATGGATATAACGATATTTTTAACGGCGGCGCGGACGGATCGCCTAAGCCATTCTTTATGTCTGATGCATCATATCACGTCGGTTCTTTCTACAACGACAATGCAACCGCGAAGCGAATTGTGGATGTTATCCCGGAAGAGATGGTGACGGCTGGTTTTAAAATGTCAGGCGTTAAGGATGAAAGAGAGTTCAAGTC
>NZ_JAVUPQ010000689.1:0-357 GCF_032029835.1 Escherichia sp. AM3
GGCAGGTACCGGAGAGCGCATCGACAATAACGGACGCGGGCAGCGGCTTCGCGCCAACCAGCAAACTGAGTGCAATCGCAAGGATCAACAGCAGCAATAAAACGGGCACGGCTACGGCGCGCACCGCGGAAGAGGAAAACGACATAGCAACGTCCATGATGTGATAATGATAGTAATGATCGTTATCTATCTTAGTTGGCTATGTTAGCATGTGCGCCCATGGAAATGGTAGACCGATACCTCAAGGCCTTGTCATGAATCAAAAATCCTGGCTGCTCAACCTCAGCCTGCTGAAAACGCACCCGGCGTTTCGAGCGGTTTTTATCGCCCGCTTTATCTCCATTTTATCCCTCGGCC
>NZ_JAVUPQ010000690.1:0-356 GCF_032029835.1 Escherichia sp. AM3
CCACATCGTCGTTTGATTACGGAACCAAATCCACGAATAACACCGGGGCGCATACCCATAGTATTAGCGGGACCGCAAATAGTGCCGGTGCGCACCAACACAAGAGTTCCGGTGCATTTGGTGGCACGAACACGAGCATTTTCCCTAATGGTTATACCGCGATTTCAAATCTAAGCGCGGGGATTATGAGCACAACAAGCGGTAGTGGCCAGACTCGTAATGCAGGGAAGACATCATCAGATGGTGCTCATACCCACTCGCTGTCCGGCACTGCTGCAAGCGCAGGCGCACATGCACATACTGTCGGTATTGGTGCTCATACGCACTCCGTTGCGATTGGTTCACATGGACACACC
>NZ_JAVUPQ010000691.1:0-356 GCF_032029835.1 Escherichia sp. AM3
GGCGGGCATCCCGGCAAGCCAGGTGGGCGCGAGCTTTTCCAGCATCCCCCAGCACGGGAAGTTGAACGCGTTGATATGCACCGCCACGCCGAATTTCGACGTTAACACGTGACGTGCCGCAAAGCCGCCTTCCTTCGACAGCGGGATCAGTTCATCCTCCGGCCACAGGGTATCGTCCGGCAGCTCACGGCTGCCGAGGCTTGCGTAGGTGAAGAGGGTGCCGATACCGCCTTCAATATCCACCCAGCTGTCGGCCTTCGTCGCGCCGGTCTGGGCTGACAGGGCATAAAAGCGATCCTTCTGGCTCAGCAGATGTTTGGCCACCGCCTTCAGCATGGCGGCGCGCTCGATAAAGC
>NZ_JAVUPQ010000692.1:0-355 GCF_032029835.1 Escherichia sp. AM3
CCATGATGGGCGGCCTTATCATACTATCAATTAAGTATATATAACCGTAGGCTGCCCGACTTCCTCTGTCTTCTGATGTCCCGAGATGTGTTGCAGCCCACAGCGGCCCGGCGGTACATCCTATTAATACGCTGACTATCCAGTTCCCGATGCCTGTCATCCAGAAAATAAACGGAATGAATGGCAGGTAAATTGATAAGGAAAATCCAGCACAGAACATCAGGAACAAAAGAAAATAAACAGGTGGTGCAAGTGCTTCAAACAGCGCGGTAAGCATCGAAGCGGCACCTGTTAGTGAGTTAAAGAATTTTACAAGAATTGAATCTTTGCCACCGGCAACGACAACTCTGGCCGT
>NZ_JAVUPQ010000693.1:0-354 GCF_032029835.1 Escherichia sp. AM3
CAAGATGCCGGGAAATACAAAAACATCCCGGCATCACATTATTTTATGCAGTGATAGTTTTTTTCTTCCAGCCAAATTTTTCTATTGCTATACGTAAATTTTCCGGAGGATTTAATTTTCCCAACTGTTCATTATTAATATATTCATATATTCATATATTTATATATTCATATATTTATATATATTGATTTTGCCATTCCGGAGGATTTTCATCATTCTTGTTCTAATTTTTAATTCATTACCCATCTTTTCTTCAAAAATCTTAATGACATAACCCGGAAGTTTTTTACAATTTCATTTGTTTTTTCTTCATTACCATAAACATATCCTAACTCATTAAGATACAGCTGTTCG
>NZ_JAVUPQ010000694.1:0-354 GCF_032029835.1 Escherichia sp. AM3
TAAACTTTAACCACAACTGACGTCGCAAGAATTGTCTGGCTGCGCAGTACGCTTCGGAGGTATGTCTGATGAAGTATGTTGATGGTTTTGTGGTTGCCGTTCCTGCCGATAAAAAGGATGCCTATCGGGAAATGGCCGCTAAGGCTGCGCCATTGTTTAAAGAGTTTGGCGCGCTTCGTATTGTCGAATGCTGGGCCAGCGATGTACCGGATGGCAAAGTGACCGATTTTCGTATGGCGGTGAAAGCGGAAGAGAATGAAGAGGTTGTCTTTAGCTGGATTGAATACCCTTCAAAAGAGGTCCGCGACGCTGCTAATCAAAAGATGATGTCGGACCCACGGATGAAAGAGTTCG
>NZ_JAVUPQ010000695.1:0-354 GCF_032029835.1 Escherichia sp. AM3
GGCCCCCACAGGGGAAATCATCACGGAATCCGTCGATTATGAACTGGCCGGGCGGAGTATGACGCTTTTCCGCCGTCCTTAAAGCGAGGCCGCCGCGCGTGCGGCGGTATCATACAGGGAGGAGATCGCGCGGAGTAACTGCGCGGTCTCGCCAATTGATGCACCCGGAATGCCGCTTTCCGCATGAATGTTGATCAGGCAGGCCTCCCGCACCTCCCGGTACTTCATGCACAGCGCTTTTCCCTCCTCCGTGGTGGAGAAAAAAAGCTCTTTTCCGGCTTTCTCGCTGGTGACATATCCCGCCTTGACCAGCTTTTTCAGCGCATACGTCACCACGTGGGTATCTTCCACGTT
>NZ_JAVUPQ010000696.1:0-353 GCF_032029835.1 Escherichia sp. AM3
CGCCTGAGCAGCGGTGTTTTGTGGCGATCGAAGACGCGCCATTCGACAAAAAAGGCGCGCTTGTAGCGACGAAGCATATCTTCCTGCTGATTATCTGCGCCCCAGTTCCCAGTCTCACCCCGGCGCATACGCTGCTGGATCTCCCAACGCGGCAGATCGGCATACACCAGCACATCACCCGGATGGACAAGCGTCGCACCGGGTCCGTAGATCACAATCAGCCCCCCGGAACACTGGTTCACCTGAACCTGCAACGCCTCCAGACGCGCGGGATCGAAAAACTCTCCAAGCTGGTGGCAGGAGAGAACGCCAAAGACGCGATCGTCTGTGAGGTTGCGCGCCAGCATCTCATG
>NZ_JAVUPQ010000697.1:0-352 GCF_032029835.1 Escherichia sp. AM3
GACTGCCATTCTTCAGATGATAAAGACGTCATTGCAATTGATGGAAAAACGCTCCGGCACTCTTATGACAAGAGTCGTCGCAGGGGAGCGATTCATGTCATTAGTGCGTTCTCAACAATGCATAGTCTGGTCCTCGGACAGATCAAGACGGATGAGAAATCCAATGAGATTACAGCCATTCCTGAACTTCTTAACATGATGGATATTAAAGGAAAAATCATCACAACTGATGCGATGGGCTGCCAGAAAGATATTGCAGAAAAGATACAAAAACAGGGGTGATGCTGCCAACTTACTGATTTAGTGTATGATGGTGTTTTTGAGGTGCTCCAGTGGCTTCTGTTTCTATCAG
>NZ_JAVUPQ010000698.1:0-352 GCF_032029835.1 Escherichia sp. AM3
ATGGTGTGCTTAACCTGAAAACGGGGGAATTTTCTCCGCACTCGCCGGAGCACTGGAGCACCACGCACAATGGCATTGAGTACACGCCACCAGTAGCAGGGGAAAACATCCGCGATAATGCGCCAAATTTCCATAAATGGCTTGAACATGCTGCAAGAAAAGACCCGCGCAAGATGATGCGTATATGTGCCGCGTTATACATGATTATGGCGAACCGCTACGACTGGCAGATGTTCATTGAGGCCACCGGAGACGGGGCAAGCGGTACGAGAACATGTACCCATAGTGCCACCCTGCTTGCTGGCCAACCGACCACCGTCAGCGCGGAGATGACCTCACTCGGGGCTGCAGG
>NZ_JAVUPQ010000699.1:0-351 GCF_032029835.1 Escherichia sp. AM3
TGCTGGCAATGACAGCCTTCACACTCATGACCCGACGTGGTATCTGCGAAATGCAGAACGTGGCCCCCGATGGCAAAGGCATTCGGCTGGAGCTAATCGGCTTCAGGGAAAATGAAACAATACCGGATACGCTTCATTGAAGAAGAAAGGGCGCAATGAGGTCAGCCTTCGCAACAAAGCGGCGGCAGAAAACCTGCCGCCGTGTTGCCCGTTAACGTTTAACTTCGTAGGCTAACGTTGCCACAAGCACTGTGTTTCCCTGCTGGAGCCGGAGTCCGCAAAGCGAATCCCTCACCATCCAGACAAAACACAGAATCGTCACACAGACGACGATTAACATCATTAAAAACG
>NZ_JAVUPQ010000700.1:0-351 GCF_032029835.1 Escherichia sp. AM3
TGATATCGCGCTCGCCCGTTCCCGTATTGCCATGGTCATTAGTGACGGTTGCTGACACCGTTAAATCGCCAGTGCCCAGCGCGGTCAGGACGGATTCCGGCACGTTAACGGACCAGGTCAGATCGCTCTGCACCGTCGCGGTATAGGTGTTGCCGCCGATGTTCACCGTCACGGTGTTACCGATGTCCGCGTTCGCCACCTTACCGGTAATGGTCTGGCCTGCGGCCACTTCCGCCGCGTTGATGACGTTGTCCCCCGCCACGGTGTTGATGGTCACGGTTGGCAGCGCGGTGTCGACAAGCAGGTTCGCAGAACTGCTCACGCTGTTGCCACCGCCGTTGGTGGCCGTCG
>NZ_JAVUPQ010000701.1:0-350 GCF_032029835.1 Escherichia sp. AM3
GTACCGGGGCTATCGTCGATCCGCACTACATTGCGCGCGGTGATTTCACCTTTGAAGCGGGCGGGCAGGCGCTGGAAAAATTGCTGTCCTTGCCAGAACCGCCCACCGCGGTCTTCTGCCACAGCGACGTGATGGCGCTGGGGGCGTTATCCTACGCCAAACGTCACGGCCTGCGCGTGCCGCAGGACCTGTCGATAATCGGTTTTGATAATATTTCACTTTCGGAGTTTTGCGATCCGCCGCTTTCGACCGTTGCACAGCCGCGGTATGACATCGGCCGTGAAGCGATGCTGCTTTTGCTGGATCAGCTGCACGGTCAATCAGTTAGCAGTGGGTCACGACTACTGGAT
>NZ_JAVUPQ010000702.1:0-350 GCF_032029835.1 Escherichia sp. AM3
GCATGGCACGCTCATAGATCAGGCGGTTCTGATAGTGGTTAACCCAGCGTTGCTGATGCTGAATCTGCCGTTCATGATAGCGGATCGCAATTTCGCGGGCCTGCTCCGTGGTGATGATGTCATCATCCAGGGCCGACCATAACGACCGGCTCCCTTCATACTGGCTTTTTTCTGCCGGGCGCGGATACGTATCCAGCGGGAAACAGGCGCTGATATGGTCATGACTGCTGATGAGTTTTGCCATATTCAGATCCAGCGATTCAGCCCGCCACATCGTCAGATATTTCTGCGACTGCGCGATGGTCTTTTCAGCCTTGCGCAAATCAGCTTCGATTTTTTTGATACGACGC
>NZ_JAVUPQ010000703.1:0-348 GCF_032029835.1 Escherichia sp. AM3
GTTAAATTCAATCCCATCTTCAGCCAGAATAACGAAAGTAGGATGTGCAACCACTACGCTTTCCTGTCCTTCATAAGCCGGTTCAACTACTACGTGAGCAATATCAGATGCGGTTGTTGCTTTGGTGCCATCGGCTTTCAGCAAAGCCCCGACAATAAGATCGTCAGTGAGAGGTGAAGCCAGTTTGACGAGGCGATCTTGCAGCACTGGATCAGCAGCGTAAGCTACTACCTTACAGCGTGAACGGGAGTTATCCGCATTCACTACTTTTAATTTTCCATATGGGTTAGCCATAAGATTATTTTCCTTTCAGTTGTTTAATTTTAGATTTAAGGGCATCAGCAAGAC
>NZ_JAVUPQ010000704.1:0-347 GCF_032029835.1 Escherichia sp. AM3
GAGCGGAAAAGGGCATGACCGGCATCAGTTTGGGCTGCTATCATAGTGCGCCATTCACGCTGACCGAGGAGCTGTTTTGTTTGCAGGAAGCCTGACGAGAAACCCGATCATTGCCGTTTTCTGCCTGACGCTGACGCTACTTGTAGCAGGATGCTCGGGGAGTAAATCTTCGGATATGGGCAGTTATTCCGGTGCAGTCTATACCGTTAAGCGCGGGGACACGCTCTACCGCATCTCACGCGCCACGGGAACCAGCGTGAAGGAGCTGGCGCGCCTGAATAATATCTCTCCACCGTATACTATTGAGGTAGGGCAGAAGCTCAAGGTTAACGGCGGTTCCTCCTCAG
>NZ_JAVUPQ010000705.1:0-346 GCF_032029835.1 Escherichia sp. AM3
TCGCTGATAACGCTGTGCAATAGTCTCAGGTAACCCGCTGTCACTGATGATCGTTTTAATACATGATAGTGTTGCTACAGCATGCGGCTCAACGGCATCAAATTTTGAGTGATCGGCCATGAGAATAACTTCACGCGAGCGTTGAATAATCCGTGTTTTCACCCCGACCTCAAACATGGTGGCATTGGTGATCCCCGTCTCCAGCGACAGCGCATCGCAGGAGATAAACGCACGTTCTACGGAAAAGGCATTGATCATCTCCAGCGCCAGACTCTCTCCTACCGAAAAATAACCTGGGCGAATCAGTCCTCCGATAATGTAACTTTCCACATGGGGAAAACAGCCC
>NZ_JAVUPQ010000706.1:0-345 GCF_032029835.1 Escherichia sp. AM3
GTTCAATGCTGATGCAGGGGCTGATTAGCGCCGAGCAGCTGGCACAGGCGCTGGCAGAGCAAAACGGCGTGGCGTGGGAATCCATCGATGCCTGGCAGATCCCTTCCTCGCTGATTGCCGAAATGCCGGCCTCCGTGGCGCTGCATTATGCGGTACTGCCGCTGCGTCTGGAAAATGACGAGTTAATTGTCGGCAGTGAAGATGGTATTGACCCGGTTTCGCTGGCGGCCCTGACGCGTAAAGTCGGACGCAAAGTGCGTTACGTCATTGTTCTGCGGGGACAAATTGTCACAGGGTTACGTCACTGGTATGCACGCCGACGCGGTCACGATCCGCGGGCAATGT
>NZ_JAVUPQ010000707.1:0-345 GCF_032029835.1 Escherichia sp. AM3
GGTCCAGGCTGTACCAGGCCGGAATTCACGTAACGCACTTTACGTCTTCTTCATTACTTACCTTTTCGTTCCGATCCTGTTCATCCCTGCATTGCCCCCTTTTCTTCATAACGCATTTCACTGTTGCCGAAAGCCCATGGGGTCGACTTTGCGACCGCGGCCGCACTCAGAAGGATGGCCACTTTAACCGGCGCCACCCTGGCGTACCTACTCGTCCCCGAAGTGAGAGCCCTACTCTTCTATATGCCGGATCTTCACCATTAAATGCTGTTCTCTACTTTCTGGAACACGGGAGTGCGGATCAGTGAATCCCGGACGCTGCCCCCGGAATCCTTTGATCTCGGT
>NZ_JAVUPQ010000708.1:0-345 GCF_032029835.1 Escherichia sp. AM3
GGCCGGAGTTCTGCATCCCCACTTCGATCGCCAGCGTGCGGCAGGTGGATTCGTCAAAGCCAAACAGCTTTCCGCCCCAGTAACCGCCCAGCAGACCAATAGTGTTATGCAGCACAACCGCGACGATCACCACAAAGCCCACCGAAGCAATGTGCGATGCGGAACCGGCTACCACGGCGCTGATAATGGCCAGTATGCAGACCATCGAAAACGCGGGCAGATACGGCTCAACCGCTTTCACTACCCGCGGGAAGAGATGGTGGATCACCAGCCCCAGCGCAATCGGGATCACCACGATTTGCAGGATGCTGAGCAGCATGCCCATCACGTCCACCTGGATATGCG
>NZ_JAVUPQ010000709.1:0-345 GCF_032029835.1 Escherichia sp. AM3
GCCTAACGGCGTTGAGATGCTTATTTCCCGCATCTGCTGGGATATCGGTGGCATAGACCCAACGATTGTTTATAACCGCTCGAAAAAGCATGGTCTGTTTCGTGTCATCCCTGTTAAAGGCTCATGTGTCTACGGCAAGCCCGTGGCGAATATGCCCCGCAAGCGTAACAATACCGTTGTTTCTCTCACTGAGGTATGAACAGACACCGCGAAAGAGCAGATTTATAACCGTTTCACGCTGGTGGCAGAAGGCGACGAGCCGCTGGCGGGGGCGGTTCACTTCCCTAATAACCCTGAAATCTACGATTTAACCGAGGCTCAGCAACTGACTGCGGAGGAGCAGGT
>NZ_JAVUPQ010000710.1:0-344 GCF_032029835.1 Escherichia sp. AM3
GATAAAGATCTTACGACTTTTGATATTGTAGCAAAAAACACAACAACAAAAAAATGTGTTGGTATTGAAATAAGTTTTCAAGTTACAACAAACTCAACAATAGAAAGAAAAGCAGGATTAGCCAAAAGCAGAAGAGATTTGCTCAATTCAAGAGGACATAAAATAGCATATGTGATTGATGGGTCTGGTAATTTTCAGCGTTCAAATGCCATCAAAACAATAATTAACCATAGTGACATGACCGTTAACTTTTCAGATAATGGTATAAATTCACTAGCAACATTCATCTGCGAGACATTGAAATGATTAAATTTGTTGACCTTTTTTCTGGCACAGGTGGTATT
>NZ_JAVUPQ010000711.1:0-343 GCF_032029835.1 Escherichia sp. AM3
TAATAATCCTGATACTCCTCGTCCATTGTTATCTCTTGAGGATTTTTTTATTGACAATAATATCCATGGTTCAATATGTTGCAATGTGATTCCAGAACAATCTCCGCAAGCTATCTATCACCATTTTCTGAAAATACGTGAGCGTAACAATGTTAGTGATGTTTTGGTAGAAATTACGATGTTCGATGACCCAGACTGGCCCTTTAGTGAAAGTATTTTAGTTATCACCACTGCTTCACCAGAAGAAGTTCAGAGCTGGTTTGTAGAAGAAATTGCCCCTGATGAGTGCTGGGAAGGATGGTCAGAAGATACGGAGCATGGATGGGTTGAAGTCCCTGTGGGT
>NZ_JAVUPQ010000712.1:0-343 GCF_032029835.1 Escherichia sp. AM3
CATCAGAATAAATGCCCAGCTCTTTGAGTTCAGAAGCCAGATATGAAGCAATCTCACGCGTTTGCCCGTCACGCGTTGAGAAAAGAATTAACGTTTTCACCAATGTCTCCTTACTCACGCCAGAATGTTGGGGTAAACAGCACCAGCAGCGTAAAGACCTCAAGACGCCCAAACAGCATATTGGCGATTAAGATCCACTTCGCCACCGGGTTCATACTGGCGAAGTTATCCGCCACGACGCCCAGCCCCGGCCCCCGGTTGTTTAACGTTGCCACCCCAGAGGCGAAGGCAGAGAAATCATCCCCGCCCGTGGCGATAATCGCCAGCATACTGACAATAAAGA
>NZ_JAVUPQ010000713.1:0-341 GCF_032029835.1 Escherichia sp. AM3
TTCTGGATCCACAGACTA
Organism: Escherichia sp. AM3; assembly: GCF_032029835.1. NCBI lineage: Bacteria > Pseudomonadati > Pseudomonadota > Gammaproteobacteria > Enterobacterales > Enterobacteriaceae > Escherichia > Escherichia sp. AM3. Next base: position 19 of record NZ_JAVUPQ010000713.1, read on the forward strand.
AATCCATACTTTTCCAAATCGGTGTGTACGTTAAAGATAGCTGGAACGCTTGCAAGCCTTGCTGTTGATAGTAGTGAAAGTACAGGTTTGTAATCATTGATTCTTTGAGGCATTTAATCTCCTGTTCAGGGACTACCCTGTCTCGATTTCTATGCGCATTGACGTACAGACTATATTACGCTATTGTAATCACATAACGTTAGCCAGTGTTGAATCATCCCCCATGTTTCATGGGTTCTAGTGAAGGCACATCCGGCAAAAGAATTGAAGGACCCCGGCTCTGCTGGGGTTTTTCGCTTCTAAAGAACGCAAATCTTTATCAT
>NZ_JAVUPQ010000714.1:0-341 GCF_032029835.1 Escherichia sp. AM3
GGAGAAGATTCCGGCGCCGTCGGGAAATATCGCACCCGCGAAAAAGATGTGGTGCTGCAAATTGCCCGTCGTCTGAAGGCCTTGATCGACAAAGAGGGCAATATGCGCGCCTACATGACGCGCAACGAAGATGTCTTTATCCCGCTGAAGGTCCGCGTGGCAAAAGCGCAAAAGCAGCGCGCGGATCTGTTTGTCTCTATTCACGCGGATGCCTTCACCAGCCGCCAGCCGAGTGGATCTTCAGTGTTTGCCCTGTCAACGAAAGGGGCGACCAGTACCGCCGCGAGATACCTGGCGGACACGCAGAACGCCTCGGATTTAATCGGTGGCGTGAGCAAAAG
>NZ_JAVUPQ010000715.1:0-341 GCF_032029835.1 Escherichia sp. AM3
CTTCCACACACCGCAGTCAATATCAATACTCCGGTAGGCCTATCCGCATATCGCAGTCAAGGCAAGCAAAACCTAAACGGAATGATGAATCAGTATAAATTGACTGTGGTATGCGCTCTGCATACCACAGTCAACAAACTCTAAAACGGCATTCCTCAGTCATTTCCCGGTTTCACGCTGGCGAGCGCTTTTGCTAGTTTCTGAGGATCAATACCTGCAGCCTTCAGGGCTTTAATAACTTCGTCATAGTTCTGCTCAGGTACTTCCTCTTCCGGCTCACGGGGAACAACGACCTTGCTACTGATGAGTTTCGGATTACGGTAATGCACGCTGAAGTAGGT
>NZ_JAVUPQ010000716.1:0-341 GCF_032029835.1 Escherichia sp. AM3
CGCCCGCGCAGATGGCGAAATACCATCAGTTCTCCGGCTGCATCAACTGCGGCCTGTGCTACGCCGCCTGTCCGCAGTTTGGCCTGAACCCTGAGTTTATCGGCCCGGCCGCCATTACCCTGGCGCACCGCTATAACGAAGACAGCCGCGACCACGGCACAAAAGAACGTATGGCCCAGCTGAACAGCCAGAACGGGGTCTGGACCTGCACGTTTGTCGGTTACTGCTCCGAAGTCTGTCCGAAGCATGTCGACCCGGCCGCCGCTATTCAGCAGGGGAAAGTGGAAAGCTCGAAAGACTTTCTTATCGCTACCCTGAAACCACGCTAAGGAGTGCATGAT
>NZ_JAVUPQ010000717.1:0-340 GCF_032029835.1 Escherichia sp. AM3
CCATCGGGACTAACACCATCGACGTTTACCCCGGCAAAGATTTTGGCGACGACGAGCCGCAGTATCAGCAGGCGCTGAAATACGACGATCTGGCGGCTATTCAGAAGCAGCCGTGGGTGAACTCCGCCACGCCTGCCGTGTCGCAAAACCTGCGTCTGCGCTACGGCAACATCGACGTGGCGGCCAGCGCTAACGGCGTCAGCGGAGATTACTTCAACGTCTACGGCATGACCTTCAGCGAAGGGGCGACCTTCAACGCGGAACAGCTGGCGGGCAGGGCGCAGGTGGTGGTGTTAGACGCTAACTCGCGCAGACAGCTTTTCCCCAATAACACCCGTGT
>NZ_JAVUPQ010000718.1:0-339 GCF_032029835.1 Escherichia sp. AM3
TGGTGGATACCGGCTGAAGTTCTTCGAAGCTGTGGAGGTTAATCACACCGTTCCGGTAACTCAGCTTCAGCCGGTAGGTTTTTTCCTGGTCTTCCAGTGGAGTGATGATTGCGCCGTTGGTGGTGGAGGATTTCAGCACCCCGCTGTACTGCACGGAGCCATCATCCATGACGCGAATTTCTTTCGTGTCGAACCGGGTGGTTATGCCCGCTTTCTTGATGCGTTCAGCTTCAATATCCAGAGCTTTCTTGAGTTCGTCCCGCTCGGCGGAAGGGACGAATCCAAGAATCATTTTCTGGTTGTTGTCGATGTTTTCCGGGCTTACGTTCAGTCGCCAGT
>NZ_JAVUPQ010000719.1:0-339 GCF_032029835.1 Escherichia sp. AM3
GTGTAAAGTGTGACAGGTTTTTAGATTGTCACACTAAATAAAAAAGAGTCAACAGATAGGGATAACTTTGTGAATTACAGCAGTGTCTGAGGGCAATTTGTCACAGGGTTAAGGGCAATCTGTCACAGATTAACAGGGGTTCTGAGGGTGATTTGTCACACTGAAAGGGCAAATTGTCACAAAGATCCTTCTCAAACCAGCATGAATAAAGGGCTGAGAGGTGTTCTAAAAAGGTAAACCTAACAACCCTTTAAAAAGATCTTATAAAAATATGCCCGTGGATAAGTGGATAAAGCAGAGTGGGGTATCTATTAAACAGCGAGCGTAAGCGGAAAATAT
>NZ_JAVUPQ010000720.1:0-339 GCF_032029835.1 Escherichia sp. AM3
GGGTTATCGAGGGATTTGGCGCTCGCATTGAAGGTGGCATCGCTGAATTTCCAGTCAGGCGAAGCCTGGGACCAGATCAACCGGGCAAAATCGTGCGTATTTTTAGCATAGCCTTCCGCACCGCGCGGCGTTGCGAAATAGAACTGATACCACCACTGAACCTCTGCCTTCGGCGGTAAAGGCTGTTTGCCAATCGCCTGGCTGCTGATCAGGTAGCCACTCACCGAGACCAGCGATTTCACCCGTTCCGGCCAGAGCGCCGCAACGATATCCGCCGTACGCGCCCCCCAGTCATAACCGGCAAACACCGCCTGTCTGATATTCAGGGCGTCCATCAGG
>NZ_JAVUPQ010000721.1:0-339 GCF_032029835.1 Escherichia sp. AM3
GGACAGCGGACCGGGCATTGCTGAAGACCAGATCTCCCAGGCCATGCTGCCGTTTCATCGGTTGGATAACGTGAGCGATGCCGCCGGGTCCGGCATTGGCCTGGCGCTGGCTAACGATATTGCCCGCCTGCACCGCAGTCATCTTCAGCTGATGCCCAGTGAAAATCTGGGTGGGCTGAGCGTGAAAATGCGCTTTCTGATGCAGGTATAAATGCCGATATTATCAAATCGTTACAAACTAATTGCCCGCCGCACGCGGAGTCCATTGATCACACAGGCAGTCAGGTTAAAATCTCGCGGTTTTTGGACATCTCTGAATAAATTGTGCGGGATCACGAC
>NZ_JAVUPQ010000722.1:0-338 GCF_032029835.1 Escherichia sp. AM3
CTCATTCACGCTCAAACATTTCCCCTTTCCTGGGTATGCCAAGAAGGCCAGATCGACACGGTAAAGGCTGTTTCTGGTCGTGTACTTCACGGTGTCACCACCACCGCCCATCATTAGCCCACGAGCTTCCTCCAGAAACTCCAGCGCCGCGCAAAGCTCAACAACCGGATCCGTTTGCTGCTTTATTGCCAGAGCTTCATCACCGTCACGCTGTTCCAGTAATAAAGCCCGTGCCTTTTCAGGGTCAGCAAAATGAGCCAGCAAGCGGCGGATAATTACGGGGATTTCTGCCGCTATCTTTTCCGGTAATTCCTTGTCTTTTTCGTCCTCCCTTACAA
>NZ_JAVUPQ010000723.1:0-338 GCF_032029835.1 Escherichia sp. AM3
CAGTTACTTAATTGCCTTTATCTGGCGGCAGAACTGTGGGAGTGGCTGGAGAAGCATTTGCCGTTTTTCGGGACCTTCACGCTGTTTTTGGGCTGAATCCTGCCGTCATTCACCTGGCTGCATGGCTATGCAGTCGGGTAAAATTTATCTGTCGCGATCGGGGTGGTTTACCGGGTGGGTTGTTGTTGGTTTTGGCTGACTGCCGCCCCGTTCGCGGCGAAGCTGTCCGGGGCGGTACGGCCAACGGATGTTATGTTTAATCCGTCTGACCGATAGGTACAAAAAAAGCCCCTAAGGGCTTTTGAGTTATTTAGAACCACAACCATTTCCTTGCGTAT
>NZ_JAVUPQ010000724.1:0-337 GCF_032029835.1 Escherichia sp. AM3
GTAGCTCAGCTGGATAGAGTACTCGGCTACGAACCGAGCGGTCGGAGGTTCGAATCCTCCCGGATGCACCATATTCTACGTACTTTCAGCGATGAAGGTATGAAAGAGGTGGCGGTAATAACCGCAGGCACCAGGGAGGATAACGTTGCTTTAGCAACGGCCCGAAGGGCGAGCCGCAAGGCGAGTAATCCTCCCGGATGCACCATCTCTTACTTGATACGGCTTTAGTAGCGGTATCAAAAAATCTGCAGTAAAGTAAGTTTCCCGATGCATCCGTAGCTCAGCTGGATAGAGTACTCGGCTACGAACCGAGCGGTCGGAGGTTCGAATCCTCCCG
>NZ_JAVUPQ010000725.1:0-337 GCF_032029835.1 Escherichia sp. AM3
CCATAACGCCCTGTGCTGCGGCATAACCATTCAGTGAATGCCAGGCGTGGCAGAAAGCACATAAGCTGTAAGGCGGGCCGTCTTCATGAAACAGTTCCTGCTCTTTCTCTGACAACGACTCTGTACTGGTGATTTCAGCTTTCTGTACATGGCGGAGTGAAAGACGTCTGGCAGACAGCCGGGCCTGCTCAAGCGCCCGTTCAGCGGCTTTTACTGCCGTGTTGTACTTTTCCTTTTCGCCGGTTGCGACTGGTTCACCACGCTTTTTTAACTTATCCAGATGTTCTGTGGCCTTATTAAGACGAACTCGTGTGTCACTGATTGTGTCGGTAAGCTG
>NZ_JAVUPQ010000726.1:0-337 GCF_032029835.1 Escherichia sp. AM3
GTTCAGCAGCCGGCGCTTTACTGGCACTTCAGGAACAAGCGGGCGCTGCTCGACGCACTGGCCGAAGCCATGCTGGCGGAGAATCATACGCATTCGGTGCCGAGAGCCGACGACGACTGGCGCTCATTTCTGATCGGGAATGCCCGCAGCTTCAGGCAGGCGCTGCTCGCCTACCGCGATGGCGCGCGCATCCATGCCGGCACGCGACCGGGCGCACCGCAGATGGAAACGGCCGACGCGCAGCTTCGCTTCCTCTGCGAGGCGGGTTTTTCGGCCGGGGACGCCGTCAATGCGCTGATGACAATCAGCTACTTCACTGTTGGGGCCGTGCTTGAGG
>NZ_JAVUPQ010000727.1:0-337 GCF_032029835.1 Escherichia sp. AM3
AGGGTAAATACCTCGTCGATGTCATTCTTGATGAAGCAGCAAACAAAGGTACCGGTAAGTGGACCAGCCAAAGCTCACTGGATCTCGGCGAGCCTCTGTCTCTGATCACTGAGTCCGTTTTTGCTCGTTATATCTCTTCTCTGAAAGACCAGCGTGTAGCAGCTTCGAAAGTGCTGAGTGGTCCACAGGCTCAGCCGGCCGGTGATAAAGCTGAATTTATCGAAAAAGTGCGTCGCGCTTTATACCTCGGTAAAATCGTTTCCTATGCTCAAGGCTTCTCTCAGCTGCGTGCTGCTTCTGATGAATACAACTGGGATCTGAACTACGGAGAGATCGC
>NZ_JAVUPQ010000728.1:0-337 GCF_032029835.1 Escherichia sp. AM3
TAAAAAATCGTACTGCCGCTGAAATCGTCAAACAGTAAATCGTGGGGGCCCCTTTGGGGTTCCGATTTACTGTTTGATGACACCCCCATAGATATCCTTACCAGAGGTGGATGGTTTCACGAAGTGAGGCCATCCACCTGATAGACGCCGTTGCCCTGGGCGAGGGAGCAAAGCGACCGCTGCAAGGGAGGGGTCAAGGGGAGGCGAAGTCGCCCCTTGCAAGGCCCGGTGTGCGACATTGAGCGTAGCGAAATGTAGCACCATCGGGTAGCCGTGTTGAACGTGCACTGTGCGACGAGGGAGGTGGAATGGAAAAGCGCGATAACATGCTGCGGGT
>NZ_JAVUPQ010000729.1:0-337 GCF_032029835.1 Escherichia sp. AM3
GACAACGGTAACTCCCTGATTGGCAGCCTGGATATTGTGGGCGCGCTGAACCCGGTGATCCTGCCAAGCGTGCTGGCGCTGGTAATGACCGCGGTGTTTGATGCCACGGGCACCATCCGCGCGGTGGCCGGTCAGGCTAACCTGCTGGATAAAGACGGACAGATTATTGACGGCGGCAAAGCGCTGACCACCGACTCCCTGAGCAGCGTTTTCTCTGGCCTGGTGGGTGCGGCGCCTGCGGCGGTGTACATTGAGTCCGCAGCGGGTACGGCGGCAGGCGGTAAAACCGGCCTGACGGCCATCACCGTTGGCGTGCTGTTCCTGCTGATCCTGTTCC
>NZ_JAVUPQ010000730.1:0-335 GCF_032029835.1 Escherichia sp. AM3
TCGCAGACTGCCGCTTCGCCGGAAACGATGACCGAATATCTGGATCTGGACTGGTTCAGGCAGCAGCAGCGGACGTCGCAAAATCCGTTCGATATCATTCCGGCTCATGGCACATCCTCCGCCGGAGGCGACCCGGAAACAGAGAACCCCCTGACCCGGCTTTATCAGGAATACCGCGAGGCGTTATTGTCTCCCGGTCAGGATATTCAACGCCAGGCCGATCCCTTTCCCTTTAACGGTGAGGCAGCCACGCAGGATCTGGCCTCATTGCGGGATCCAACGGCTGAAGCCGGTACGTTGCAGGATATGGTCACAGGCGGGTTAAGCATTGATGC
>NZ_JAVUPQ010000731.1:0-335 GCF_032029835.1 Escherichia sp. AM3
GGTGGTATCGATCCGATGGAAGCGAAACGAGAGGAAAAGATTGCCCGGGAAACGCAGTTAAACAACACCTTCAAAGATATTGCCCTTGAGTGGCACAGCAGCAAATTAAAAAAATGGTCTGCTGGTTATGCTTCAGACATCCTCGAAGCCTTCAACAAAGATGTGTTCCCTTACATTGGCAAAAAACCAATCGCCGAAATCAAACCACTTGAACTTCTGAATGTGCTGCGGCGCATCGAGGGGCGAGGTGCTACAGAAAAAGCCAAAAAAGTGAGGCAGCGGTGCGGGGAAGTTTTCCGCTATGCAATAGTCACTGGTCGCGCAGAGTATAACCC
>NZ_JAVUPQ010000732.1:0-335 GCF_032029835.1 Escherichia sp. AM3
AGCAGAAGGTGTGCCAGTAGCAGGCGGCAAAGCGCAAGTGATCTTCCATGCGCTTACCCAGCACCAGCTCATCCGGGTTGTAGTGACGAAATGCTAAAGGATTGGTCGTTTTCGTGCCTTCGAAACGAACGCGATCGAGTTGGTCGAAATAAGCTTGCATATTGAGCTCCATAATCAGGGTATGCGGCGTGGTCTTGCTTCTGGAGTAATAGTGAATAGACATTGGAGGTTGCTCAATTACGTTATTTCACACTGCTATTGAGATAATGCGCAATTGTGCGCTGGCTCGCAAAATAATGCGCAGACAAACTATTTTTCGGCGCGCATTCCAGAAT
>NZ_JAVUPQ010000733.1:0-335 GCF_032029835.1 Escherichia sp. AM3
ATGTTCGCCGCCACGCCCGCCAGCTCCAGGCCGATGACGGCAACGATGGCCCCCATTGCCGCAGGCGGGAACATCACGTCCAGCCAGCCGGTACCGGCTTTCTTCACGATGAAGGAGACCAGGCAGAACAGCACGCCGCACATGATAAAGCCGCCCAGCGCGACCTCATAACCCAGCGGCAGCAACAGCAGAACCGGGGAGATAAACGCGAAGCTCGACCCGAGATAGGCCGGGATTTTGCCTTTACAGATGAAGAGGTAAAGTAGCGTACCGATGCCGTTAAACAGCAGCACGGTAGCCGGGTTAATGTGAAACAGGATTGGCACCAGCACGGT
>NZ_JAVUPQ010000734.1:0-334 GCF_032029835.1 Escherichia sp. AM3
CGGGAGGATTCGAACCTCCGACCGCTCGGTTCGTAGCCGAGTACTCTATCCAGCTGAGCTACGGATGCATCGGGAAAACTTATTCTACTGCTGATATTGATACCGCTACTAAAGCCATATCAATTAAGAGATGGTGCATCCGGGAGGATTACTCGCCTTACGGCTCGCCCTTCGGGCCGTTGCTAAAGCAACGTTATCATCCCTAGTGCCTGCGGTTAATTCCGCTACCTCTTCGATACCTTCATTGCTGAAGATTTCGGAGAATATGGTGCATCCGGGAGGATTCGAACCTCCGACCGCTCGGTTCGTAGCCGAGTACTCTATCCAGCTGAGC
>NZ_JAVUPQ010000735.1:0-334 GCF_032029835.1 Escherichia sp. AM3
CAGTGCTTCTGCACCAGAGAAATCAGCGAGCCGCCATCGGCGATAAAGTCCCGCATGCGCTGCGCCTCGCTCTTGCCCTGCTTTAACAGCAGGGCAATCTCATTGATTGCGCTTGTCGCGCCGAGCTTCTCGGCCGACGGCGCAACCTGCTCGAGCAGCCAGGCGATATCTTCCGCCACGGTTTTGTGCTCGCCGGTATGTACGTCCGTCAGAATGCCTTCCAGCCCGTAGCGACAGGCCTGAAAACGGTTAAAGCGATAGAGCAGAAAATCCCGTTCCTGATGCTTATACGGCCGCGCGGTCAGCAGCCAGTGCGACGTCGCCTGAATAAGCC
>NZ_JAVUPQ010000736.1:0-333 GCF_032029835.1 Escherichia sp. AM3
AAGTGACTATTCATAAAGCATTATTGCCGCTACTCCGACTATTGCACCACAGACGCCAGAGACAAACTACCAGAAGTCTCCGAAGCCATACATTTCTTTACAATCGATATAACATTTACGTTATGAATAAATTTTGCATAACGTTATGAGCGGCAGGACGGATGTTCAGATCCTGTCGCTCGGTCTCAGGCTGGCGTTCAGGCCAGCAGTTTTTTAATGCTTTCGCGGAATTTGGCGCCCTCTTTCAGGTTACGCATTCCGTAGGTGACGAAGGCCTGCATATCGCCCATTTTCTTACCGCAGTCATAGCTTTCGCCAGTCATCAGCATCGCG
>NZ_JAVUPQ010000737.1:0-333 GCF_032029835.1 Escherichia sp. AM3
GTCATCACCAGCATGATAAAAGCGTTAATCAACACATACGCCAGCGTAATGGCGGTAAACGACTCCCAGGCATGGGCTGAGTAATCGAGCAATTTACCCGCCTGCGCCGCCATATCCACCAGACCGATAGTCGAGGCGATGGCGGAGTTTTTCACCAGGTTCATCATCTCTGAGGTCATCGGCGGGACGATAACGCGATAAGCATTAGGCAGCAGTACGTATCGATAAGCCTGCGGTAGCGTCAGGCCCATCGCCAGCGCGGCATTTTTTTGCCCTCGCGGCAGCGACTGAATCGCGGCGCGTACCTGTTCGCAAACACGGGCGGCGGTAAAC
>NZ_JAVUPQ010000738.1:0-333 GCF_032029835.1 Escherichia sp. AM3
GTGCTGAAGCGTCTGCACGTACCGCTGATTTGCATGACCAGCCGACCGGAAAGCAGCATGGCGCGTGCGGCGGATATTCACCTGTGCGTGAAAGTGCCTAAAGAAGCCTGTCCGCTGGGGCTGGCGCCGACCTCCAGCACAACCGCCGCGCTGGTGATGGGCGATGCCCTTGCCGTTGCGCTGCTGGAAGCCCGCGGTTTTACGCCTGAAGATTTTGCCCTGTCTCATCCCGGCGGCGCGCTCGGGCGCAAACTGCTGCTGCGGGTTAACGGTATTATGCACCCCGGAGATGAGATCCCGCACGTGAGCAAAGAGGCCTCTTTGCGCGACGCG
>NZ_JAVUPQ010000739.1:0-333 GCF_032029835.1 Escherichia sp. AM3
GCCTGGCAGTGGCTCACCCAGGGCGATGCACAACAGCAAACAAAGGGAACGCTGCTGTGTCTGGTGTTGCTCCTGCTGCTGGCGGCGCTTGCCGCGGTGGGATACGGCTTCTGGACGGCATGGCGGCGCGCCCAGCGTGACCCCTCCGGAGTTCGTCGCGCTTCGCAGACTGCGCTGCCCGCACGGACGCTGGGCGGGTTACTGCCGCTGTGCGGCGTCCTCTGTGCGCTGGTTCTGCTGATGCTGGCACGCCGGGACGACATCGGCCCTGTCAGCGACAGCCTTTCACTGGGACTACTGTCCAGCCTGACAACGCTGGCCATCCTCATGCTC
>NZ_JAVUPQ010000740.1:0-333 GCF_032029835.1 Escherichia sp. AM3
TTCCCTGCTCAATCATAGAACGCAGAATACGTGCTGAGAATGTCAGTTCCGGGTTATCAAAGCTTTCAACCAGTTCGTCGCAGACCTTCTGGTAAGCTTCGCCGCCGTACACGCTGTCCAGCGTCTGGGCTACGCGCTTCAGGTCATGGAACAGATCCTTCCCTACCTTAGACAGTGGGAACTGAGCCGTTTCACAGCCAATACCTAACGTCAGACCCGGCTTGCGCCCTTCCAGAATCACGCGATTCCAGTTGGCACGGGTACACAGCAGTTCGTCGGAACTCATTTCCGGCGCATCCGCCAGTACGCACCAGACCATAAACAGGTCAAGGA
>NZ_JAVUPQ010000741.1:0-333 GCF_032029835.1 Escherichia sp. AM3
GCATGCCACGCTGGCGGGCGTCATCGTTGGCTTCTTTATTCCGCTGAAGGAGCAGGACGGCAAATCGCCTGCCAGACAGCTGGAGCATGTGCTTCATCCGTGGGTGGGCTTTATGATCCTGCCGCTGTTTGCGTTTGCCAACGCGGGTGTTTCCCTGGCCGGGGTTACCCTGGACGGACTCACCTCCGTGCTGCCGCTGGGTATCATCGCCGGTCTGTTTATCGGTAAGCCGCTGGGTATCAGCCTGTTCTGCTGGCTGGCGCTGAAGCTGAAGCTGGCGTCATTGCCAAACGGGACCACCTTTAGCCAGATTATGGCCGTCGGCGTGCTGTG
>NZ_JAVUPQ010000742.1:0-332 GCF_032029835.1 Escherichia sp. AM3
TATCACCTTCGCTCGGATGCTCGTCCTGGAACACCTTATCTGATGGCAGATAATCAAATTCCATCAGACCCGCGCCCGCCTTGGTCAGATAGCGGAATTCGTTCTCCCACATGATGTTACCGCGCTTATGGATATAGTGCGGCGTGATCGTGGCGTCCATGTTGGGCGCAATGTTCCAGTAGTACGGCAGGTAGAACTCAAAGTAGTTCGACGTGCTGTACTTGGCGTTCGGGATCAGGAAACCTGAACGACGTTTGTCACCCACAGGCAGTTGCAGGTAAGGGCTATAGAAAATGGGCACCGGGCCGAGTTTAAAACGGGCGTTCCAGATC
>NZ_JAVUPQ010000743.1:0-332 GCF_032029835.1 Escherichia sp. AM3
GCCCAAACAGCATAAGCAATGCCGACCGGGATGGACTTGAGTGCGAGAGAGAGGAAATAGAACGCAAGCCCGTAGCCAGCCACAACTACAACAGAAGGAACTAACTTGGTGAATCCATGGCTGGACTTCAGTGCGGAAGTTGCGACGACCTCACCAAATATTGCAATAGCCAGAAAGAGCCAGTTCTTCACGTGCAATCTCCTCTACTGTATGAAGGATAAATAGTGGTGGCTATGAGTTGCCAAACACAGTATTGCGGATGTCGATTTTCTGTGAGCATACGCAACGCCAAATCTGGCATCTAACGCGTGAGTTAAGCCGCGCCGCGAAGC
>NZ_JAVUPQ010000744.1:0-332 GCF_032029835.1 Escherichia sp. AM3
GGCAATGCCCGTAGATCGTACCGGGAATATGCCAGCGCTGAATTTCTTTACCCTTAATCAGCTCCAGCACATCTTCTGCGCCGCGTCGGTCGTGGCTGACGATGCGCCCGTCGCGCAAATAGAAGCGTAATCCCTTTTGCCCGCCCGCAGGCCCCGCGTATTTGTTAAGCCAGATGTCCACCGGCACGCCGCTGATGCTTCCCTGCAAATGCGCCTCGCCTTCCGCCGTGGTCAGATCGCCCGTTGCGATTTCGCGGCCCAGGCGGTCTTTTGCTGTCACCACCTGCAACGTCATATCGTCACTGCCGCCCAGGTAACGCACCGTTTCACGC
>NZ_JAVUPQ010000745.1:0-331 GCF_032029835.1 Escherichia sp. AM3
CGAAGGCGCGGGTGAAAACCTGTTTGAAGTGAAAGACGGCATTCTGTTCACCCCGCCATTCACTTCGTCCGCGCTGCCGGGCATCACCCGCGACGCCATCATCAAGCTGGCAAAAGATCTGGGTATCGAAGTGCGCGAGCAGGTACTGTCCCGCGAATCCCTGTACCTGGCTGACGAAGTGTTCATGTCCGGTACCGCGGCTGAAATTACGCCGGTGCGTAGCGTAGACGGCATTCAGGTGGGCGAAGGCCGCTGTGGCCCGGTCACCAAACGCATTCAGCAAGCCTTCTTCGGCCTGTTCACCGGCGAAACAGAAGACAAATACGGCTGG
>NZ_JAVUPQ010000746.1:0-331 GCF_032029835.1 Escherichia sp. AM3
TGAGGATGGTCCGGGTAGTCGGATCAATCCGCTGGATCACCACATTGCCCAGCGTCTGACCTTCTCTGACAGCCCAGGTACTACCCTGCCAGCGAATCCAGGCCATACCAGTTTCCATCGACATGATTTTCATTCCGTTAAGTACAGACGACGTTTTTTTCTTTGCTGGATGCGGTGTGGAAGAGGATTCAGTGACGCTTTTCTGTGTCATTATTCCGTTCAGGCGGCTCCGGATATCATCCAGCTGACGGCGTGTTTCCTGTGCGTATTCTTCATCCTTTTTTATAGCTTCGCCCAGCTTGTTAATGCTGTCGTGAAGCATATTCAGTGT
>NZ_JAVUPQ010000747.1:0-331 GCF_032029835.1 Escherichia sp. AM3
GATTTGCCCCCGTCAGCGCGGGCGTAAGCGAGGATACCCTGTTCAGTTCAGCCATCCTGATGCAGGCCGATTTTCTTGCCTGTTCGGCCGATGCTAATGAACTTCTCGATCCCGCGCAGCTGGAGGCAACCCCTCTCTCCTCAACGGAAAATTATCCGATACTGAAGGTCCGCCAGATCCTCGCCGCCCTTCGCCTGCGAAAAAGTTCGCTTCCCGTCTGGCTTCTCTCCTGGAATACCCTCACCGGCAACACGCGGGCGACAAACGGCTGGTTTTTTCGTGGGGCGCTGCTGATGCAGAACCTGCTCGGGCTTTCGGAGCAGGTCTGGCT
>NZ_JAVUPQ010000748.1:0-329 GCF_032029835.1 Escherichia sp. AM3
GTGCTCAGCCAACCGGTGAAAACGTATCAATCACCTTGTGATCGATACCTTCATTCTCCCCCGCCAGCTCAGCACTGAGCTTCGCCATAAACTCAACTAAAAATTGCGCGTTGTACTGCGCCAGTTGTTTGCCTTTTATGGTTTGCATGGTGTGCGGTAGCTTCAGCAACTTAGTCTGAAAATGATCCAGCGCGTAACGTTTATCATCAAGTGGGCGATGCTGCGCGAACGGATCTTCGCCATCAAACAATGCCACGCCCAACGCCCCCGAAACGGCAAACACACGCGCCAGGCCAATCGCCCCCAGAGCTTCCAGCCGATCCGCATCC
>NZ_JAVUPQ010000749.1:0-329 GCF_032029835.1 Escherichia sp. AM3
TGATGAATTCGTTGCTTGTGAGGTGAGTGTAGAATAACTTTTGGCTTTAATTAAATATTTGCATCCAAGAGATTCTATCGTTTCGATAATTTTTTCATCAAAGTAGCCACTATCCATTCGAAATAAAATTTCTAAATCGTCTGATTTGATGTTAGCAACAATTTCTTTGATCATTTCCGCAGCACCGTTTGCAGTGTAAGTATTGCCACTTCTTACAAATCCGGTAACATATGCTTTTAATTCGTCGCAAAATGCAAATTGGATATTGTAGCATCGGTTTCCCAGTTTCTTAGGATTATATCCTTTTGACGCACCTTCTTGATGACCTT
>NZ_JAVUPQ010000750.1:0-329 GCF_032029835.1 Escherichia sp. AM3
AACGTGACCCAATGCTGCGCCGGCAGCGACGTGAAGCCAGAGCTGAGGCCCGTGCTGACCTGCGTGCCCGCTATCTGGCATGGCGTGAACAATGGCGTAAACCAGATCTGCGTTATGGGGAACGTTGTCGGGAAATTCATCAGGCATGCCGTCTGCGGAAGTCACACATTCGTGCGCAGTACGATGATCCGGCATTACGTAAGCTGCATTATCACATTGCAGAAGTTCAGCGAATGCAGGCATTGATCAGGCTGAAAGAAGACATCAGGGATGAGCGACAGAAACTTATTGCTGACGGGAAATGGTATCCACCCTCTTACCGTCAGTGG
>NZ_JAVUPQ010000751.1:0-328 GCF_032029835.1 Escherichia sp. AM3
AAACAAAGCAGGAATGGCTTTTTCAGTTAAGAAAATGTACATCAAGAGATACTCTTGAAAAAGTTATTGAGATTAACCGTTACAATCTGCCTTTATCAGAATCAGAGGCATTTTATTCTGCCGCAGATCACCGCCGTGCAGAACTGGTGATGAATAAACTTTATGATAAGGTTCCTTCCGGCGTATGGAAGTACGTCCATTAAACAAGAGGATTAATTATGAGCGAACTGACTAAAGAAGATGAATACGGCATTATCAGCCGGACTATGATGAATATTCGTTCATTGCGTGTGTTTGCCCGTGAGATTGATTTTGAGCAGTTGCTCGA
>NZ_JAVUPQ010000752.1:0-328 GCF_032029835.1 Escherichia sp. AM3
GGCATACATGCCGCATAAACCGACAGGTGCGAGCGCTACCGGCATGGAGAGCGTTTCGTTAAACAGCTTCGTCTCAAGGCTCAGGTCAGACATATTCTTCAGCACGCGCTGGCGCAGGGCCACCTCCGACAGGTCTTCCACGTTGCGGCGCAGGGTGTATTCGGCATACGCCCCGCCGTCAATGTAGTGGAACAGGAACGGGGGCAAAATGCGCTGCGCCGCGGCGCGATAATCACTGGCTGCTGAAATAATCATGCTTTGTTCTCCCTGGAAATATCACTCTCGCCAGGCAGACGGGTAATACGCGCCTGTCGGGCCTGATCTTCAT
>NZ_JAVUPQ010000753.1:0-328 GCF_032029835.1 Escherichia sp. AM3
GACGTAATGCGCAGAAAAACATGTAGTAAAACTGGAGATTACCCAATCAGGTAAGTTGGCGCAGAACGCTTTTATCGAGAGTTTTAACCGGACATACCGAACAAAAATACTCGGTTTTTGTCTGTTCAGAACGCTGGATGAAAAGCGGGAACTGGCGGAAAACTGGTTGTCAGAATATAACAGTGAACGCCATATCAACTACTTAACCATATGACACTGGAACAACATCACTAACGCCATTATTTGGTCACGATCTCAAAAGGTGCATGGAACTAAAACGAGTCTGTTTACAACGCAAGATGGGTTATGTTATAAAGTAACATAAATG
>NZ_JAVUPQ010000754.1:0-326 GCF_032029835.1 Escherichia sp. AM3
GCACCGTTGATTCCAGATGGCGCTCAATGACGCTTAGCTCCTCTGATAGTTGGTTCGAAATTTCGATGGTCACCGCTACCCTCATGATGTCTAACACCAGAATTAAGCCGCGCCGCGAAGCGGCGTCGGCTTGAATGACTTGTTAGCGCCCACCTGCGACGCCAACCACTTGCCACTGATAGTACTGCTTAGTAGCAATGGCCAGCATATCCAGGTCCTCCGGCGTGTCTCCGTACGCGTAGATGGTCGGATATGTCGCCAGGTCGTAGCGCTCACGGACCAAGCGAGCCTTCTCCGTCAAGACGCACTGCCGCCCTTCATAGCGG
>NZ_JAVUPQ010000755.1:0-326 GCF_032029835.1 Escherichia sp. AM3
TAAGAGGATAAACATCAATCCGTTTCTCAAGACGATCATTTGCATCTTCTGCGGCAATTATCTTTTTCCCAGCGAGATCGAGATGCTGGCCAGGGTAAAATACGCAGCCAGATAAGGGGGTAATAATTAAAAATAATATCGATACAACTGTTGTGTTTTTCATTTATTACATAATATCTTTTATAGTAGTGATTATCGTATACAGGATAAAACAGTAACATTTCACTCAAGCACAAGTTGCTGTTATTCAATGAATTAACAGAACCACAAAGAGTATTTATAAAACCACACGACATTCCTTTGGACAGACTTTTACAGCCCTGCAT
>NZ_JAVUPQ010000756.1:0-326 GCF_032029835.1 Escherichia sp. AM3
CGGCGATGCACCGGTGCTGGCAACTGCCCTGGCAAGTGTTACGCAGACATCGCCAGCGACTGGCACAAGAAACCTGGCAGAGACAAAAACTGTAACAGAGAGTGCACAGGTCTTCATCCACGCACTTACGCGTGCGGCCGGTTATATGGAGACTGCCGTGGATTCAGATAACCCCAACTCAGAGGTTGTTGCGGTTATTCCTGCCGGGCCGCTGGCTGGCGCAAGACTTCACAGTTCGTCAGCAAAACTTGCCGGCAATGGACTGGATATCAGATTTACCAGTATGAGTTGGAACGGCATGGAGCTGAACGTCAATGCAAGCGCAC
>NZ_JAVUPQ010000757.1:0-325 GCF_032029835.1 Escherichia sp. AM3
GATGAGCTGGAACGGCATGGACCTTAAGGTCAATGCATATGCTCAACGGGAAGACAACCTGATGTCATCCGTGGCCAGCAATGTGAATACACGCTGGTTTAAACATATCATTCTGCCGTCAGTGTTAGGAGGTGTGGGCAGTATTGGCACACTTTATAAAGATGCCAACACGCAGGTTATTCAGGGTAACTATGGCACGGTTACCGGACGCGTGGGAATGCCCAGTGGTGAAGCTGTTGCGGGCGTTATTGCCGGTGGTATGGCGGAAAGAGGAAGTCAGATATTAACCCGCCAGGCAGAAAGTGAGCCCTATAAACAGGTAGAA
>NZ_JAVUPQ010000758.1:0-324 GCF_032029835.1 Escherichia sp. AM3
GTATTAAAGAAAAACAGCGCCAGGCAGCGTGACCAGGAGCGTGCGCGGCTCATCTGGCTCCTGACGACCGATAAAGCGGTCACGTCAACGTTATTGGGTAAGCTAACCCTGGCTGAGCAATATGATGTCGGCACGCTGGCCGACGATATTGCTGAGGTAGGTGCGCTGGTTGCACATTTACCGCCCCCGGACCTGGCGGACACCCTGGAGGCATTGCCTTCCGAAGAGCGCCACGCCCTGTGGCGGCTGGTGCAGGATCACGAGCGCGGTCAGGTATTGCTTGAAGCCTCGGAAAACGTCTGGGATGACCTTATCGATGAGATG
>NZ_JAVUPQ010000759.1:0-323 GCF_032029835.1 Escherichia sp. AM3
TCCCTGCTCTGCCATAAGCGCAGCGAATGCCGGGTAATACTCGTCAACGATCTGATAGAGAAGGGTTTGCTCGGGTCGGTGGCTCTGGTAACGACCAGTATCCCGATCCCGGCTGGCCGTCCTGGCCGCCACATGAGGCATGTTCCGCGTCCTTGCAATACTGTGTTTACATACAGTCTATCGCTTCGCGGAAAGTTCTTTTACCCTCAGCCGAAATGCCTGCCGTTGCTAGACATTGCCAGCCAGTGCCCGTCACTCCGCGGTCTTCACTGCGTGATCGAGTTGATCGACACCCGCCGTGACACGCTCCATGAAGTGCCTGC
>NZ_JAVUPQ010000760.1:0-322 GCF_032029835.1 Escherichia sp. AM3
TTGTTAAGTCCAATGCTGCCGGTCGCGTTGGCCAACAGATCAATGCCGTTATCGGCGTTTTCATAAGTCCCATTTTTTCAGTAAGTTGAGTCACACGAGATGATTAAAAAAGCTGTCAGTTTTTTTGATGGATGCACTAGTGGCGGTGCACTGCGTAAAATCTGATATTTTTCAGGAAGGACTGAGCGCGAGAATTTACGAAAACGCTTCGGAAAACATCATGAAAATGATGTTCCTGGAGTCAACCTTTTTGCAGGTATAAAAAACGATAAGACGTTTTTATGCAGACAAAATAAAAGCCTCCTGAACAAGAGGCTTGATG
>NZ_JAVUPQ010000761.1:0-322 GCF_032029835.1 Escherichia sp. AM3
CACGTCAGGAGCTGCTGGCATTTTCCTGGCCTGGATTATCTGGCAGGCGAAAAGTTATGCTTCACAGATTGCAGGTGTGGGTGTTGAAGGTGCCATGCAGGGCGCAGCCGCTATGGGGATTGGTGCTGGCGTTTTCGGTGCATCCCGTATGGCGCGTGGCGCACTTGGTATGGGCAGAAATGCCGGTATTGGTGCATGGAAAGGTCTGCGTCGTCAGGAAGGCGGGTTTGGTCAGTCTCCGGGAATAACGGGTAAGACCGCTAACCTGGCCGGACAGGGCGTTAATATTGGTGCCAAAAAGCTTCGTCAGGCAGCTATTGAG
>NZ_JAVUPQ010000762.1:0-322 GCF_032029835.1 Escherichia sp. AM3
AGCGTATCCAGTACGGATTTGGGTACGAAAACCACATCATCGTTTGATTACGGCACTAAATCCACGAATAACACTGGTGCGCATACCCATAGTTTAAGTGGCAGCACGAATGCAGCTGGTAATCACAGCCATAGAGATGGCCGTCGATTTAACCCCAGTGTTTTTAAAGATACTTATCAATATGGTTATACAAGCTCAGGTCAAAATACCTGGGGTGTACAAGGCTCAGTAGGTATGTCTACGGGGTGGTTAGCGGATACCAGTACAGATGGTAATCATAGCCATTCACTGTCCGGCACAGCAGCATCTGCAGGTGCACACG
>NZ_JAVUPQ010000763.1:0-322 GCF_032029835.1 Escherichia sp. AM3
GTGTCCACGTCAGCAGCGCCACCGACACGTCGGGACGACCCGCCAGTTCGGCCTGAACGGCAAGAGTGCGCTCCGCAGACATGGCCTTAACCAGCGTTGCCGGATAGGCATCAGCGGGGATTTCAGGCGTGGTGTATGTGATCACTTTACTTTCACGTTCCTGACGCGCCTGTTCTTCTGCTGCCCGGTCTTCGTCGGTCAGCCTGCGGATACCAGGCTGAACCTGAAAACTGTCACCACCCCATGACACCCAGATACCGTGCGCGGCGCGAAATTCCGGCGTGGCTTCGCGATACTCCGCCTCGCAGTAAATGTCATCGAT
>NZ_JAVUPQ010000764.1:0-320 GCF_032029835.1 Escherichia sp. AM3
GGACAAAGGCTGGCGCTTCAGCGATGCGCAGGGCGTGCTGGAGAATCTGCCGCTGCCGCAGGTGCCACAGCCTAACGCGGCGACTGCGCTGGCAGCCCTGCGCGCCAGCGGATTAGCGGTAAGCGAGCAGGCGATCCGCGATGGCATTCAGAACGCACTGCTGCCGGGACGTTTTCAGATTGTGAGTGAGTCGCCGCGTCTGATTCTGGATGTTGCACATAATCCGCATGCGGCGGCGTACCTCGCAGGACGTCTCAAATCGTTACCAAAAACCGGGCGCGTGCTGGCGGTTATCGGTATGCTTCATGATAAAGATATCG
>NZ_JAVUPQ010000765.1:0-320 GCF_032029835.1 Escherichia sp. AM3
TAGATTTCATCCCAGCTGGCATCCAGCGGCAGTTCGTCCGTCATCTCTTTCTGTTCGAGCGCATCTACGGAGTCGAGCGTTTCTGTGTCCTGCGTCTGCTGGGCGTCTACCTCGTCATGAAGATCGGTTTGCTCCAGCAGCGGATTGCTGTCCAGCGCCTGCTGGAGCTCCTGCTGGAGTTCTAACGTGGACAGCTGCAACAGACGGATTGCCTGCTGTAGCTGCGGCGTCATGGCCAGTTGCTGGCTGAGCCGTAATTGCAAACCTTGCTTCATGTTCAGAGCGTTTTTCTCCGGTTCGGCGTGACTTAACCTCTACCC
>NZ_JAVUPQ010000766.1:0-320 GCF_032029835.1 Escherichia sp. AM3
GCTGGAGGTGCATAATTAGAGTTTTGTAACTGGGTACGGTAGGCGCTCATTACCGCACTGAACAGGTCTCCGCTGCCAATTTCCCCAAGGGATGACATCCCACTGGTTGCCGGCGCGCGACTGGCAACTTCTGTCAGGCGTTGATTGGCCGTTGCAAAAGTCTGGTACCAGGCACCGAGAGCCGCCCAACCATAAGTGTCGAGGTAATTCCTGACAGCATCCTGTATGCCATTTTGTTCACTCTGCGCCGGTAGTGCGTGCTGAACAGTTTGTTCGTACGTACTGGCTGCTCTCTGAATGCGGGTTTCAATATCCGGGAG
>NZ_JAVUPQ010000767.1:0-320 GCF_032029835.1 Escherichia sp. AM3
CAACCTGCCCCGGTGGCGACTCCGGCCTATACCGCCGCGCAGATCGATCAGTGGACAGCGCCCATTGCGCTCTATCCCGACGCGCTGCTGTCGCAAATTCTGATGGCCTCAACCTATCCGGCGAGCGTGATTCAGGCCGCCCAGTGGTCAAAGGACAACCCTAAAATGCAGGGCGATACCGCTATTCAGGCGGTCAGCGGGCAGCCATGGGATGCCAGCGAGAAATCGCTAGTCGCCTTTCCGCAGTTAATGTCGGTGATGGGAGAAAACCCGTCGTGGGTACAGAGCCGCGGCGACGCCTTTCTGGCCCAGCCAAAGGA
>NZ_JAVUPQ010000768.1:0-319 GCF_032029835.1 Escherichia sp. AM3
TGAAAGGAGGTCTCATGAGGCTATGGCCTGTCGTTACCGGTGTCGCCATTGCGCTGACGCTGGTTGCCTGTAAATCTCCCACGCCGCCGAAAGGCGTGCAGCCCATTACCGGCTTTGATGCCAGCCGCTATCTCGGCAAATGGTATGAAGTCGCCCGACTGGAAAATCGCTTCGAGCGCGGTCTGGAACAGGTCACCGCGACGTACGGCAAGCGCAGCGATGGCGGTATCAGCGTACTGAACCGCGGCTACGATCCGGTGAAGAAAAAATGGAATGAGAGCGAAGGAAAGGCGTACTTTACCGGCGAACCGACCACGGC
>NZ_JAVUPQ010000769.1:0-319 GCF_032029835.1 Escherichia sp. AM3
GAGATAGCCATTATGACTCAAGCACAACCTCAAAGAAGTACGTCAGATCTGGTGAAAGCCGCCGTATCTGGCTGGCTGGGCACCGCCCTGGAGTTTATGGATTTCCAGCTCTACTCCCTTGGCGCCGCGCTGGTGTTTCATGAAATTTTCTTCCCTGAGCAGTCCGCGGCCATGGCGCTGATCCTGGCGATGGGCACCTACGGCGCAGGCTACATCGCGCGTATTGTCGGGGCATTTATCTTCGGCAGAATGGGCGACAGAATTGGCCGTAAAAAAGTGCTGTTTATCACCATCACCATGATGGGGATCTGCACCACCT
>NZ_JAVUPQ010000770.1:0-318 GCF_032029835.1 Escherichia sp. AM3
CCAGTACGTCGATGTGAGCATTTGTCCTTCGCCTGGTCAGTGGTTGGGTTGTCGCGCTCGTCTGCAACAGGGGGGCCGTCATAGCCGCACCCAACACCCCGATACTGCCACTGACATACGTCTGCAAGGATAGTTCGCGCCGGGATGATGGCGTTATCGCAGTCAATCGGCGTCGCCAGCGTGTAAGTGACCTGCTCGAACGTCTCTTCCGTCATCTCCTCAACAACGTAGCGGGAAACCGCTTCCTGCGTCGGATCTGCGTCAGGGTTGCCATTGGGGAAGTTCACCGCGTCCAGGTATTTCACCGGAACCTGACGA
>NZ_JAVUPQ010000771.1:0-318 GCF_032029835.1 Escherichia sp. AM3
ATAACGGGTAAAATTAAGTAAAAAATACAGGGTATTTAACAGATTTCTGTTAATTTAATACCTTTAAAATCTATCTATAATTACAAGCACCTGCATTGTTGGAGAAACACATGACAGCAACACACGAGGCGGTAAAAACCCGCCACAAGGAGACCTCTCTCATTTTCCCGGTTCTGGCACTGGCTGTGCTGCTCTTCTGGGGAAGCAGTCAGTCATTGCCAGTGGTTGTGGGGATCAATATTCTGGCTCTGGTGGGTATTTTAACCAGTGCATTTAGCGTGGTACGCCATGCGGATGTGTTAGCCCACCGTCTTGGAG
>NZ_JAVUPQ010000772.1:0-318 GCF_032029835.1 Escherichia sp. AM3
ATTATGGGATTTGTGCGTCTGACCAGCGGGAAGATATCTGTTCTGGGTATTCCCACACGACAGGCGCTACAGAAAAACCTGGTTGCCTACGTCCCTCAGTCAGAAGAGGTTGACTGGTCATTTCCTGTACTGGTGGAAGATGTGGTGATGATGGGCCGCTATGGGCATATGGGTATGTTGCGTATCGCCAAAAAGAGGGATCGTCAGATTGTCACCGATGCGCTGGAACGTGTCGATATGGTGGATTTTCGCCATCGACAAATCGGCGAGCTTTCCGGTGGACAAAAGAAACGCGTCTTTCTGGCGAGAGCGATTGCA
>NZ_JAVUPQ010000773.1:0-318 GCF_032029835.1 Escherichia sp. AM3
CAACAGGAGCGCACCATGCTGAACACACCCGCCGACAAATACCAGCCTTACCCCACCCTTTCGTTGCCCGACCGCCGCTGGCCGGAGCAGATTATCACCCGCGCCCCGCGCTGGCTCTCGACCGACTTACGCGACGGTAACCAGGCGCTGGCCGAGCCGATGGACAGCGCGCGCTAGCTGCAATTCTGGGATCTGCTGCTGAGCTGCGGGTTTAAAGAAATCGAAGTCGCCTTCCCGTCCGCCTCGCAGACGGACTTCAATTTTGTGCGTCAGCTGATTGAGGAGAATCGCATCCCGGATGACGTCACCATTCAGGTG
>NZ_JAVUPQ010000774.1:0-317 GCF_032029835.1 Escherichia sp. AM3
GCAGCGATGCGTTGAGCTAACCGGTACTAATGAACCGTGAGGCTTAACCTTACAACGCCGAAGATGTTTTGGCGGATTGAGAGAATTTCAGCTTTGATTCAGAGTCCGAAGGATTTTGCGCTGAGACAAGGCGGCAAATGAAGCGAAGGAAGGAGCATACTGAAGTATGTGACTGACTTTCGCGAATGCAGCCGACGCAGTATCAGCACAAAAGACACAGGACAGAGCACAGGAATTTGCCTGGCGGCAGTAGCGCGGTGGTCCCACCTGACCCCATGCCGAACTCAGAAGTGAAACGCCGTAGCGCCGATGGTAGT
>NZ_JAVUPQ010000775.1:0-317 GCF_032029835.1 Escherichia sp. AM3
ACAGGAGGGACAGCTGATAGAAACAGAAGCCACTGGAGCACCTCAAAAACACCATCATACACTAAATCAGTAAGTTGTCAGCATCACCTGTTCTTAGAACATGTTATGTCCCCAATGCTGATAACACGTTAACTTGCAAGATTTTGTGCTGGGCGGTACTATCGAGAGTGGTACAGTACTGTTGTAGTACTACCACTATAACCAATTGATTAACCAACACAATTTAGTACTAACGGCTGATGGCAGGGCCCCCACCCAATTCAGGGTAAGTACTTGATAGATAATGTCTAAAGTACTGAAATCTCTCCCCCATAGCC
>NZ_JAVUPQ010000776.1:0-317 GCF_032029835.1 Escherichia sp. AM3
AACGGCTCACATTGGTTTTCTGAATGCCTAAAGCTTCGGCAATATCCGCTTGGGCAATTTGAATGTAATTTTCATAATCGAGATCAGCTAACAGCCTCATCAAGACTTTGAATTGCTCCCCTGTAAGGGTTTTAGCAAGGATCTTTACCGCGTCTTGGTTCATAGTGAAATGCCTCTCAAAAGCTGACGTCTGTTTGGGTCGGATAACTGCGACAAAACTACCTCCCTCTTCCCCTGTAGCAGTGTCTATATGAGTAATTCTTGTACTCATTTAAGAGGCTCTCCCAAAAAATAGTTATCAATAATGATAACAACGT
>NZ_JAVUPQ010000777.1:0-317 GCF_032029835.1 Escherichia sp. AM3
CGCCGAACGCGGTAAGTTTTATCGGCCATTGAAAACTCAGGCTTCGGTGCGTATTGATGCTGATGTGATGGAATGGTTGAAGCGACCAGGTAAAGGCTATCAAACTCGCCTGAACGCAATTTTACGTGAAGCGATGCTGCGCGATCAGAACAAAAAATAATTCAGGCCGCCACATGGCGGCCATCATCCAAAATTACTTCCTCAACCCCGCAAACGCTGCCCGAATCTCTTCCTCCGGCAACTGAATCCCGATAAACACCATCGTGCTATGCGGTTTTTCATCGCCCCACGGGCGGTCCCAGTCGGCGCTGTAGAGG
>NZ_JAVUPQ010000778.1:0-317 GCF_032029835.1 Escherichia sp. AM3
TCGAAAAGGTTCTATTCATTTCTTTTAGCGCATTCAAAAAACTGATCGGCATTATTTTTATTCGATAATTTTTTAGTTTCAGAAAACACATTTTCATTGTTTTCCAGCTTTAGTTTAATGAGAAGATTTTCCCAGACCTGCTTGCTTAAACATATTACGTCAGGCTCACCAGAACTAACTAACTCGTGATTATTATTAAAGTGTACGTTGAATACCTTTAAGTTATTTTCACCAACTTCATATTTAATACGTTTTAATTGTTCTCCAGCTCCCATAATGACAAAGGCGTTGCCTTCTTGATATATACATTCAGACAT
>NZ_JAVUPQ010000779.1:0-315 GCF_032029835.1 Escherichia sp. AM3
GACCAACTACCTCACCATTTTCTTTAAGCGCCCATGCAGCCAGTTGGTATACTGTTGACTTTCCTGCCACACCGGAGACATTATCGTGACGGAAATACCAGTCTGTCGCAGGGATAATTTGTTTGTAGGATGTATTACTCATGGATTTTCTTCCTTAACAAAATGATGATATAAAACTATATCCTTGCCATATTACTGCTCATCTGTTACTCCGTTCAAACTCTTATTGATACGAAAATCTTCCAGAGAACGCCCGGCTTTCAACGCTTCATCAATCGGTTTTGGCGCACGTCCACGACCAGACCAGTATTTCGT
>NZ_JAVUPQ010000780.1:0-315 GCF_032029835.1 Escherichia sp. AM3
CCAGTTCCATTCCTCTGTCCCATGTCAGTGATTTTCTGAGTTCTGACGGTAAACTCAGGAATTTGTCGGTAAGAGCCTGATTTACTGAGACAGAATCTTTGCCCCTGAGTCTCAGGATGATCGTATAACGTGATTTTCGGTCTACAAGTGTGGCTATATGAGAGTTTTTTGTACCCGAGACTAAATCGCCTTCCCAGTGTCCCAGAGAGCGTCTGTTATCGATATGCCGGGAACGTTCGTGGATTGGCGTTCCGTTCACTATGTTGATAGTGCCTCTTTCACCTTTGCGAGTATGGCGCCTGCCATGACGGAGGC
>NZ_JAVUPQ010000781.1:0-315 GCF_032029835.1 Escherichia sp. AM3
CATCATTACTGCGCGTATGTTGATAGTTGGTCTGCCAGTCAGCGCGCATACGCCATGGCCCCAGGTTAACCCCGACCGTCCCGTTGCCGCTGATCTCGTTACTGTCATCGCCGCCATTTTCTTCGTGTCGTGTTTGCGCAGTGATGCTGTAGTCCGCAATGATCCCGGAGATGCCATCATCCCAACGAGAAGGTGGATCCCAGTCGGGCCAGGTATATTCGAGGTAAGCCTGCGGTAGTGAAATGACTAATGCGGACTGGCTTAAATCAGCCTTAATTTCCACGCCTTCCAGTTGACCGGGCTTCAGGCATTTAC
>NZ_JAVUPQ010000782.1:0-314 GCF_032029835.1 Escherichia sp. AM3
CGTTTCAGCGCCTTCATCTTCTTATCAGACTCGGCGGTCATATACTCTTCGAACTTCTTAATATCGGCATTGAACCCCCGCAGTAACGAACGGCTGCTGTTAGGGAGAATGTTGACCAGGGTGATCGTCGCGCCTTCCGCCTTCGCGAGGTTGACCGCGTGGCGTACCGCTTTATCGCTCAAATCCATTTCAAACACATCAACAGGCATCAAAATTTTCTTATACATAAGCCTGACTCCTTTTCCGATGAAGGGTTATTTTCTGCCTCCAGAATGACATTGTGGATATAAACAAAGCCTAAACACTTGCACCCG
>NZ_JAVUPQ010000783.1:0-314 GCF_032029835.1 Escherichia sp. AM3
GGTGTTATCGGCGAAATATTATCATGTCATACTAAGAGAAATGGCTGGGCAATCAAACAAGAGAGACTTTCCTGGAAAAAGATGAAAGAACAATCTGGTGGACATCTATATCATCATATACATGAGTTAGATTGTGTTCAGCATTTACTTGGAGAAATACCAGAGACGGTTACTATGATTGGTGGAAATTTGGCCCATTCTGGTCCAGGATTTGGCAATGAAGATGATATGTTATTTATGACCTTGGAATTCCCGTCAGGAAAACTAGCAACCTTAGAGTGGGGGAGTGCATTTAACTGGCCGGAACATTATGT
>NZ_JAVUPQ010000784.1:0-314 GCF_032029835.1 Escherichia sp. AM3
TCTGCATGGTCAGCAGTTTATTGTCCACCTTGCCGAGCACCACGGAGGAGTAGGCGGTCTGGCCTTTGGCAGAGATGATGCTGTCCAGCTGTTGCAGCGTGTGGCCTTTCAGTTCAACAGACTTGTTGGTGACCACCTGAAGCTGCGGGTCGCGGCTGCGCTGCTGATCTTCCAGGCGTTTGGCCAGCACGCCAAGATCTTCGCTGGTATCGTCACCGACGATCACAATCACCGCTTTTTGGCCGGTGGCATCGGAATAGACGTGCATATTGTTCGCCTGGGTACCCAGCTTACCGCTCTGGTCGGTCATGTCC
>NZ_JAVUPQ010000785.1:0-313 GCF_032029835.1 Escherichia sp. AM3
GCACCTGACAGTATTGTCTACGCCCCGGAACGCCCTGATGCACCGATATCGCTCAATCTGGACGAAATCATTAAATCGCTGGAAGGTGAAGAACGAGCAGACAGAACCGTCCTGTACAAACTGGATGGCAAACCTGCCTTCATTGACCGGGTAAACCGGCTGGAAATGGTCAACGGTGCCAGCAATGACGATCGCAGTGTTCTGGCTGCACTTGCTGTGGCCACTGATTTTTATGGTGGTGTCATTGAGCTGACGGGCAGTGATGCCTTTAAGCAAAAAGCGATGCAGTTGATCATCGAGCACAACATCAAAG
>NZ_JAVUPQ010000786.1:0-313 GCF_032029835.1 Escherichia sp. AM3
GGGTATCGGCAGGCGTTAACGTCCCGGCGGCGCGCGCAGCGGGAAGTTTATTTGTCAGAACATTGCTCGAACCGGTGGTGATTTTGCCCGCGGGCGACGGCGGGAAAAGCGCGTTACCCAGCCCTTCAGCGGCGTTGCTGATATCGTCGGTGATCCCGGCGACGTTCGCCAGAACCCCACCAATAATGCCGCTCAACAGACAGCTGGAGCCAATTGCCGCCACGCCTGCTGCTGCTGCCCCGGCTCCCAGCAGTGGGGCCGCAACGGTCGCTGCCGCGCCCACCGCCGCGCCAATCACCGCATAGGCAGCGCC
>NZ_JAVUPQ010000787.1:0-312 GCF_032029835.1 Escherichia sp. AM3
CGAGGGCGCTGCTGTATCTGGCCGTATTATCGCTTGCCGCTCTCCTGCTGCTAAGTTTTGGCCTGACGCACGGTTCGCTGCCCATTCCTGCTTCCGCCATCGGACGTGCGCTGTTTTATCCTGAACGTCTGACGGCGGATGCGCATTACATTGTGATGGATATCCGCCTGCCGCGCCTGCTGATGGCGGTGCTGTGCGGGACGCACGATCGTTATGAAGGCGAAATCTGCATTAACAACCAGCCGGTAAGTATCCGCGAGCCGCTGGACGCCAAACGGCTGGGTATCCACCTTGTGCAGCAGGAGGTGGATG
>NZ_JAVUPQ010000788.1:0-312 GCF_032029835.1 Escherichia sp. AM3
GCGTCCGACGAACTGCTTCGGTAAGCTTGGCTACACCTGGAACGAAAGTGCTCCGGCAGTTACCCTGCTGGAAACGCTGGAAGCGCTCACGGAGTGCCAGCGGGCGGGTACGATCCGCTACATTGGCGTTTCCAACGAGACGGCGTTTGGCGTGATGCGCTATCTGCATCTGGCCGATAAACACGATCTGCCGCGCATCGTGACCATTCAGAACCCGTACAGCCTGCTGAACCGCAGTTATGAAGTGGGTCTGGCGGAGGTGACGCAGTACGAAGAGGTGGAACTGCTCGCCTACTCCTGTCTGGGCTTCGG
>NZ_JAVUPQ010000789.1:0-311 GCF_032029835.1 Escherichia sp. AM3
GTGGCGTCCCCTAGGGGATTCGAACCCCTGTTACCGCCGTGAAAGGGCGGTGTCCTGGGCCTCTAGACGAAGGGGACACGAAAATTGCTTATCACGCGTTGCGTGATATTTTCGTGTAGGGTGAGCTTTCATTAATAGAAAGCGAACGGCCTTATTCTCTTCAGCCTCACTCCCAACGCGTAAACGCCTTGCTATTCACTTTTCATCAGACAATCTGTGTGAGCACTTCAAAGAACGCTTCTTTAAGGTAAGGAGGTGATCCAACCGCAGGTTCCCCTACGGTTACCTTGTTACGACTTCACCCCAGTCAT
>NZ_JAVUPQ010000790.1:0-311 GCF_032029835.1 Escherichia sp. AM3
CATGAAGAAGGCTCGCCTGATTCTCCATCACGCTGAGTGCAAACATCTTCTGCTTACGCGCCTGCTGCTGTTCCTGTAGGTTTTTACTGACCGTCACCAGTGTCTCCGGGTGGGACACCAGATAGTCTGCTGCGATTTCCCCGATACGGGCCTCTTGTTCCGGGCTGAATATCGGCTGCGGGGCCGAAGCGTGTGCCGTTGAAATAAAGCCGATGTATGTTGTAACTATAAATGCTGCTAATTTGTTTGCTTTCATTGCCTGATTCTCATGGTTTAAAGGGGATTAGCGTTCTTTCTGAATGGTACGGGTT
>NZ_JAVUPQ010000791.1:0-311 GCF_032029835.1 Escherichia sp. AM3
CGTAAATGCAACGGTAGAATCAAAACATTTTCTTGGGTCTGGGTCATCATGAAATCCTTTTTTGGAAAGTTACTGAAGTTGATCTGTCAACAAAAGGGAATACTGAACACCGCGGGGTAATTCGATAACAACGGGTTTCCCGTATGTCAGCTCCACGGTTCTTTTCGGTACATCGAAGGTCTTAATGGAATCACCGACCAGCTGTGTGTTGTTATATCGTAGGTGATCGTAATAATCGATCTGACCACTGTTTTCAAATGTTCGGCTGTTGGCAGCCGGAGTGAGGTTTGTGTTTATTTTCGCAGCTGCTG
>NZ_JAVUPQ010000792.1:0-311 GCF_032029835.1 Escherichia sp. AM3
AAAGTTTACCCAGTTTATTTTCCTACAAAAAAACTTGAAAAATTAAGAATAACATTTACTTCATAAAGAGAGTGTGAGTATGTCTACGAGCCAGTCGCCGATAACATTAGAGATGATAGAAAAAAACGCGCCAGAGCTCTTAGAATACTACGCTAATAAATGCCCAAACAATGTAAATGCCTTTTATCAAAGTCTATATAAGGCGTTAAAAAAAATATCTCAAAAAGCGTATCAGCAACGGAATTATAAAGTAAATCATTCTGAAGAAGAATTAGCCAGTTTTTTCTCGAATGAACTTCAAACAATGCTTT
>NZ_JAVUPQ010000793.1:0-311 GCF_032029835.1 Escherichia sp. AM3
TGGTAGGTGACATTCGGGGGAGAAATAGCGGCCATGGATTTCGGCACCAGCGCGAACCCGCCGCCGGCGGAAACCATGCTCAGGGAAGAGGAAAGTTGTGAAGATTGCAGCGTGTGTTGCATATCGATCCCGGCCCGCTCGCAGCTGCCGTAAACGCGGTCATACAGCCCCGGTGCTACCTCCTGGGGGAACAGCACCACCGGCGTATCCCGCAGCTCATCCAGCGCCAGATCGCCACATGCCGCCAGAGGATGATCGCGATGCAGCGCCACCACCATCGGCTCCCGATCGAGGATTTTTAATTCGAACAC
>NZ_JAVUPQ010000794.1:0-310 GCF_032029835.1 Escherichia sp. AM3
CTTTTGTAAGCTCCCGGAGATTCACTTAGTTGCTGCCTTGATACCGCTCGAATGATTTTGTGAATTTACGTTGATGTCGCGATTCAGCCAGGCCATGTATTCCGTTACGCCTTCGGCAACGGTTTTGAACGGTTTGTCATAACCCGCCGCGCGCAGATTCGTCAGATCTGCCTGCGTGAATGCCTGATAGCGGCCTTTCAGTTTATCCGGGAACGGAATGTATTCGATCTGGCCTTTCTTGTGATAAGCAAGCGTTGCATCGGCTACCGCCTGGAAGGATTCCGCACGACCAGTACCGAGGTTGAAGATG
>NZ_JAVUPQ010000795.1:0-310 GCF_032029835.1 Escherichia sp. AM3
GGCGTACCACAGGATATGGAGTTGACAAACTCCACAACTGAACATGTATTAAAAAATAAATGTATAACAACGTTAGTTGATGCTGCTGACTGGCAGGAATCTGTTGACGGTTCTATTCGATATTTTTATTGGTCGTCAGTTGTTATTGGCTTTGTGGTCTGGTTTACCTTTAATTTTTGTGCACTGGAAGAACTATTTTATCGTAGAAAGAGAAAAGGAGACGTTGAATGAGGATTTTTTTAAGCGTGATTTTATTCCTGTTTACTGCTTTTCAGTCTGCAAATGCAGGTGGAATACCTGGTGCTTTAGC
>NZ_JAVUPQ010000796.1:0-310 GCF_032029835.1 Escherichia sp. AM3
GTGCAGGAGTCGGTTCGTTTCGCACCACTTAAGGATATGTACGAATGGCACCCGGTGCGTAAAGACGGGACGCAGTTAACCATTCTCTGGTCAAACATCCTTTTGCCGGATAACTCCATTCTCAACATTGGCCTGGATATCACCGAACGTAAAAAAGCAGAACAGCAGCTGACCGTCAAAGCCACCACGGACGATCTGACGGGCTGTCTGAATCGCTCGACAATCTTACAGCGTCTCAAAATAGCGCTGGCAGCCAGTTCCCCGCAGGATGTCAGTAGCCACTTCTGTCTCCTGATGTTCGATCTCGATC
>NZ_JAVUPQ010000797.1:0-310 GCF_032029835.1 Escherichia sp. AM3
GATTATGGCAGCACGGATGCAGCAATACGATACTGCGCTCCGGCAGGGTGTTCAGTTTTTCCAGCAGCGCATCAACGCGCACGCCGTTGGTTTCGCTGTCGAACCACGGATAGGTCGCCACCTTAAAGCCCGCGCCCTCGAAGATCGCAACGTGGTTTTCCCACGTCGGGTCGCTGACCCACACGCCGGAATCCGGGAAGTACTTTTTCAGGAAATCTGCGCCTACCTTCAGCGCACCCGAGCCACCCAGCGTCTGGATAGTCGCCACGCGCTTTTGCGCGAGCACCGCGTGGTCCGCACCAAACAGCAG
>NZ_JAVUPQ010000798.1:0-310 GCF_032029835.1 Escherichia sp. AM3
GCGTAAGGCACGCCGGAGGCCGCCAGGGCATTTTCGGTTTCGACGTGCTCAACGTGCAGACCCAGCGGAGATTTGTCAGCATGCAGCAGGCTGGTATAGGCGATGAATTTCACCCCGGCGGCTTTGGCGGCGTTTATCACGTTCTGGTGCTGTACGGCACGCTGGCCCACTTCGCTGGAGGAGATGAGCAGCAGTTTATCCACGCCGTTCAGCGCGGTGGTAAATGCGGCTTCATCGGTGTAATCCGCCTGACGCACAACGACCCCTTGCTGACGCAACGCTTCGGCTTTCGCCGGGTTACGCACAATAG
>NZ_JAVUPQ010000799.1:0-309 GCF_032029835.1 Escherichia sp. AM3
GTCCCGACCGGCGAGCATCTGAGCATCATTGAGCACACCGATGTGGATCCGAGCCTGAAAGGGCAGGGTGTGGGTAAACAGCTGGTGGCGAAGGTGGTAGAGAAGATGCGCGGTGAGAATCGTAAAATTATCCCGCTGTGTCCATTTGCGAAGCATGAGTTTGATAATACGCGGGAGTATGACGATATTCGGGCGTAAAACAGATGCCCGGCATTGCGCCGGGCAGCATACTCAACCCACAAACATCACCGACACACACAGCACACCCACAATCAGCGTCAGCAGGTTACCGATGGAGCGGTACGGTTT
>NZ_JAVUPQ010000800.1:0-309 GCF_032029835.1 Escherichia sp. AM3
GTCGTAAAGCTGCCGCGTGCTCAGTCGCCCCTGGCTTCTGAGCACCTCACGGTGCAGGTGGTCGCGCGTGAACTCGCTGATGACCTCCCGGTCCAGATTTATCTGCTGGAGATGGCCGCTGCCGTAGTACAGATGGCGCTGCGTTCTGCCGTCCGGAAAGGTGGTGGCAGTCCGGTTGCCCAGTTCATCGTACTGGTGGGTCAGGATGCCCTGCGCCGTCTCCTCGCTCAGCATCCGCCCCAGTCTGTCGTAGCTGAAGCGGATAACTTCCGGCGCGTCAGTTTCGTGCCGCTGGCGGCGGATTTCCAG
>NZ_JAVUPQ010000801.1:0-309 GCF_032029835.1 Escherichia sp. AM3
CGTCCTGCCGATACCCGTGCCATCGAGTTTCCAGCCCACTGTCCGGTATGTGGTTCGGACGTTGAGCGCGTGGAGGGGGAAGCGGTAACGCGCTGTACGGGCGGGTTAATCTGCGGCGCGCAGCGTAAAGAGTCCCTGAAGCACTTTGTCTCCCGCCGGGCGATGGACGTCGACGGAATGGGTGACAAGATTATCGACCAGTTAGTTGAGAAAGAGTACGTCCATACGCCAGCGGACCTCTTTACCCTGACGG
Organism: Escherichia sp. AM3; assembly: GCF_032029835.1. Lineage (NCBI taxonomy): Bacteria > Pseudomonadati > Pseudomonadota > Gammaproteobacteria > Enterobacterales > Enterobacteriaceae > Escherichia > Escherichia sp. AM3. Next base: position 254 of record NZ_JAVUPQ010000801.1, read on the forward strand.
CAGGTAAGCTGACCGGTCTTGATCGTATGGGGCCGAAATCTGCCCAGAACATCGTT
>NZ_JAVUPQ010000802.1:0-309 GCF_032029835.1 Escherichia sp. AM3
CACCAAAGGCGTGGAGCTGAGCGGCTATTTTGACGTGCTGGGGCGCAAAATGGTGCGCCGCTTCGCCACCGAGCGCAAGCTGGCCCTGTTTATGGTCTTTTCGGCGGCGCTGTTGTCGACGTTTCTCACTAATGACGTGGCGCTTTTTATCGTGGTGCCGCTTAAGCTAACACTGCCTAAGCAGTGCGAAATACCGGGTACCCCTCGGAATATCTTTGAAGCGCTGGCCGTCAATGCGGGCTCGCTGCTCACGCCTATCGGTAACCCGCAGAACATTCTGCTGTGGGGACGCTCCGGCCTGTCGTTTAC
>NZ_JAVUPQ010000803.1:0-308 GCF_032029835.1 Escherichia sp. AM3
GCGGGAATAGCTCAGTTGGTAGAGCACGACCTTGCCAAGGTCGGGGTCGCGAGTTCGAGTCTCGTTTCCCGCTCCAAAATTTGAAAAGTGCTGCAAAGCACAGACCACCCAATCGCAGTATTTCGAATTGCGACAAGGCGGCAACTGAACGAATCCTTGGGAACTTACAAAAGTATGTGACTAAGGTGAGTGAAGGCAGCCAAGGCAGTAGCGGTTCGAAAGACGAAGATTAAGCGGGAATAGCTCAGTTGGTAGAGCACGACCTTGCCAAGGTCGGGGTCGCGAGTTCGAGTCTCGTTTCCCGCTCC
>NZ_JAVUPQ010000804.1:0-307 GCF_032029835.1 Escherichia sp. AM3
CTGTTGAGCTGATGGACTTATGCCCCATCAGGCTCTGCAGGACCTTCAGCGGTATACCGGCATACAGCATGTGCATCGCATAGGAATGGCGGAACGTATGTGGCGTGACCGGGACAGAGAACGTCACACCGTCAGCGGCAGCGGCGGCAACCGCCTGCCCAATCCAGGTCCTGACCGTTCTGTCCGTCACTTCCCAGATCCGCGCTTTCTCTGTCCTGCCTGTTCGTTTATTACGCCGTTCCATGGGGATTTTCAGTGTGGCCACCATCGTCTGCAGCTGGCTGACGAACCAGGCGTCGGAGAGCGG
>NZ_JAVUPQ010000805.1:0-307 GCF_032029835.1 Escherichia sp. AM3
TGAGTGGTAGATTGCTGATCTTTTAAGGAATTTTGTGGCTGGCCACGCCGTAAGGTGGCAGGGAACTGGTTCTGATGTGGATTTACAGGAGCCAGAAAAGCGAAAACCCCGATAATCTTCTTCAAGTTTGGCGACTAGAAAGATTACCGGGGCCCCATAAAACCGCATAGCCAACAATTCAGCTATGCGGGGAGTATAGTTATATGCCCGGAAAAGTTCAAGACTTCTTTCTGTGCTCACTCCTTCTGTGCATTGTAAGTGCAGGATGGTGTGGCTAATCATGAAACACATTCAGTAATAGCGGGTG
>NZ_JAVUPQ010000806.1:0-307 GCF_032029835.1 Escherichia sp. AM3
GGGTATTATCCAGCTGCCCGGCTTCATGCAGGGGGATTTCGGCATTCTCGGCGATCACGCCGGGATATCGCGCCAGCGTGGCACGAAATGCCGCCAGGCGGTCGCGGCGGGTGTTAACCATGCCCAGCGGTTCGCTCAGGAATAAAATGGCTTCGAAGCCCTGTTCAATCAGGTGCTCAGTGGCGGTGGTAGCCGCCTGGGTGTTATCCAGCCCGACCACATCGCAGGCAAATTCCGGGATTTTTCGGTCAATAAGCACCATTGGCAGAGACGATTGTTGCAGACGAGGTAGCCCCTCTTCTCGCAT
>NZ_JAVUPQ010000807.1:0-306 GCF_032029835.1 Escherichia sp. AM3
TAAAAATCCTTTAATAAAATTCCATTAGTCAGACTACATGTTTGAAGAATGACTATTCATGACACAAATAGGAGAAACAAATGTTAGATATTAATGAGCAATGATATTTGTTACCCAAATTTACAACCATTGTTCATTAGGTCGCCTATTGTGCACTTTAGAAGCTTTTGAACAAATTAAATTTACTTAATTCAAAATTAAGTAAAAATAAGTTCACAAGTGCAATTGGTTAGGGTATGGAGATGGGATTGATATTTATTTATAGGAAGTTATATTATTTCCGCAAAGAGATGTTTAAACTAAAAT
>NZ_JAVUPQ010000808.1:0-306 GCF_032029835.1 Escherichia sp. AM3
GTCTTTAGAAAACACCAGCCAGGCTGGTTGGTTCAGTTAAGCTTTCAGCTTCGAGAATTTTATGAAAGCTATTGATTTGTTAAAATAAATCACAGTCTGGTGACTGCAAAAGTTAAACGAGAAATCAAAAGGTGGCCCAAATCTGAAAATGAAGCTCTGCGTGATGATGTTGCCGCTGGTCGTCGTCGGTTGCATATCAGATCAATCTGCCCATCCCCGCGTGAAGCCACCACCGCCTCGGGCGTGGATAATGCAGCCCCCCCGACTGGCAGACATCGCTGAACAGGATTATTTCCTCCCTCAGAG
>NZ_JAVUPQ010000809.1:0-305 GCF_032029835.1 Escherichia sp. AM3
CCCAATTTACGCAAATAAATAATAATCTTGATTATGATTAATTCCAAATAAGTATATTTTTCCAGTAGATGCTGGGCATTAACTAAGAAAACCCAGAATACCACTTTCATTGTTATGGAAAACATGGACAATGTTAATGAAATATATTTCTCACCGCGCCATCATTTGTACCTTGACACTGTTGATCATTATTATCACCGTTTTGTTCACCTTTCTGAGAAGCTCTGATGTGCCAGAATATATTACTGCCCCGGTGCGCAAAGGCGATATAGAAAATTCTGTTCTGGCGACAGGCCGTATTGATG
>NZ_JAVUPQ010000810.1:0-305 GCF_032029835.1 Escherichia sp. AM3
AAAGGCAACGTGCGCGAGAAAAACGCGGCGCAGTATGGTCAGGCGCTCCAGGCGATGGAGGCCAGCAAATACGATGAAGCGCGAAAAGCGCTACAGCCGCTGCTGGCGGCGGCGCCTGACAATCCGTGGTATCTCGACCTCGCCACCGATATCGATCTGGGGCCGAAACAAGCGACCGATGCGATTAATCGCCTGAAAGGGGCGAAAGATCTTCGTAATAATCCAGTATTGCAGCTTAACCTGGCGAACGCCTACCTACAGGGCGGCCAGCCCGGCGAGGCGGTGACCATTCTGAACCGCTACAC
>NZ_JAVUPQ010000811.1:0-305 GCF_032029835.1 Escherichia sp. AM3
TTCCAGGCCAGCTGTCTGGCGACGCCCGGCGAGGTAAAACTTCTGGCCATCAGCGGCATGGGGTTTCCCTGACTGTCGTACAACGACCAGAGTGCGGTGTCGGCCTTTTCATTCACGCATTCCACCCGGCTTAGCTTTTCGCCAAGGAGATGGCTGAGTTCAGCACGCAGCTGTTCCATATGAGATTACCCCCATTAAGACTACTGCTTTTATAATGAGCGCGCGAAACCCGGATGTCACCCGGTAGAGATCAATAATGAAAAATAAAAGGAAAATAGCCAGGCGGGAGAGCATCCCCCCAGACG